>ONFC01000197.1 GCA_900317035.1 uncultured Eubacteriales bacterium | reverse complement strand
AAGGAAAACACACCGACTCCGGTTCCGAAGGAAAATACTCCTACACCGAAGCCACAGCCGAAGCCGAGCGGAGATGCTTCCAGTTCCGGTGCTGAGGAATTCTTGAGTCTTGTCAATGCAGAACGTTCGAGCAAAGGGCTCGCGCCTCTCTCTTTAGATAGTAATTTGAGCAAAGGTGCACGTACCCGTGCTATAGAGCTTAGCTCCGACTTCTCACATACCCGTCCGAACGGTAGTAGTGGAAAGGACGTTATTTTCGATGTGGGATTCTCTTCTTATCTTTACAGAGGAGAATGCATCGCCGCTGGACCAGGCTCAATAAGTGCTGTTTACGAGACCTGGAAAAATTCCGATGGTCATTACAAGATCATGACGAAGGATAAAGCTAATAAAATGGGCATCGGATACGCTACAGTAAATGGAACCACTTACTGGTGCCTCCTCGTTGTAGGCGTATGATGAACTAAGGATCAGAGTTCTTTATTCTTACGGATCTCTTCAAACCTGGCCTGCATGGTCGGGTTTCCTTTTGTCAGTTTTTTTACATCGACATCTTCGACTTTATTAGTCGCGATGCGGAGCTGGTTATCGGATCCCTGAAGTTCCTTCTTGACCTTCTCGAGATGCTGGATCGTCTTGTCGATCTCGTCGATCGCTTTCTCGAAGTGCGAGTGCGCCAGATTATAGTTTCTTCCGAAGTCATCCTTAAACTTCAGGAGATTCTCTTCAAAGTTAGAAATATCGATATCCTGATTTCGGACGATCGCCAGTTCCTGCTTATACTGAAGCGCATTCTTCGCTGCATTACGAAGAAGTGTGATGATCGGGATGAAGCACTGCGGCCGTACGACATACATCTTGTCATAGCGGTAGGAAACATCGACGATACCGGCGTTATAGAGCTCACTGTCGCTCTCGAGAAGTGACACGAGGACCGCGTACTCACAGTTCTTCTCTTTTCTATCCTTGTCGAGTTCTTTGAAGAAATCTTCGTTCTTGTGCTTCGTCGCGGTCTCATCCATCTCGTTTTTCATCTCGAACATGATGGAGATGATCTCCACACCGTTCTCATCGGTTTCCCGATAGATATAGTCGCCTTTACTTCCGGTCCTGGCGTCGTTGTCTTTCTCGAAATACGCATTCTGGAAAGCCGTCGCGCGGAGCTGGTTGAACTGGATCTCGCAGTGCTGCTCGAGCGTCTCACCGACCATCTTCGTGGACATTTTCGTCTTCAGATCTTTATAGTATGCGATCTGCTCATCTTTCTGATCCAGAAGGAGTTTTCTCGTATCCTTTTCCTGTACCAGTGCTTTTTCCAGATCGTGCTTCTCATTGGTCAGCTTCGTCTCGAGGTCCCGCTTCTCATTCGTGAGTTTCGTCTCAAGATCTCTCTTCTCTGTCTCGATCTTATTCACTGCTTCCATCACGGCAATGGTCTTCTTATCTTCAAAAGAGTTCAGCTCGCTCTGAAGTGCAGAGGCTTTTTCTTCTGCTTTTCTTACCTGTGCCTGGAGCTTCTGGATCTCCTTGTCATGCTCTTCCTGCACACTCAGGCGGATCTTGCTCTCGCGTGCTTCGATATCGGCTTCGTGGACCTCACGGAGGTGTTCTTCCATCTCATTTACACGGGAATTCACATTCTTCTCGAACTCTTTGTCCCGGATCTGCTGTACGATCGAGTTCACTTCTGTATCATCTACCGAGAAAGTCTTTCCGCAATGCGGACATCTAAGTTCAGCCATGAGAAACCTCCATCTTCTGTCATAATCGAAGCTGCCTGAATATAGAAATATTATACAACACATCTCCGTTGTTAACTGGAGTTTCACTGTTGAAACAATATGATGAATGATGAGTGCTTTTCAATCAGGATAACAGCAGGGTTAAACCGATAGATAAAGAAAATCAGGAATTCTATCGGTACGATTACGTCGTTGAGGACAGATAAGAATAGAACAAAAGCGTATTCTATCGGTATGTCATCTGAGAATAATACCGATAAATCTCCAAAATCAGAAAAATTATGGGACTGACGAAGCATCATTTGACGGATAGAATCTCAGAATCCGGTATTATTATCGGTTTGAAGCATATGACAACAACCGATATGATTGTATAAAAATGGGAAATTATCCGCAAATGTCGGAAATCTATTGTTTCTACAGCTGCCATTCTTCTTACGTTTGCTAATAGAAAAAGGGGGCTCATTGGTTTGAGCCCCCTCATAAATTGTGTCCTTATCATCCATTGAGAAGAATAGCGATCTCATTTGCTTGTCGGGTCATTCACCACACCGACGAAAAGAGGTGCGCCGGTATCCGAGAATACCTCGAAGATGAAAGGACGGTCGAATACAAAGGTGTATTTAGCTGACGGAGCGCATTGCTCAACGATCATTGCTACCGTGATCGCGGCACCTTTTACGCCTTCTTCATCGATCATGACACGAACATCCTGTTCCACCTGCTTAACATAGATCTTATCATCCGGTCCCTGATCCGTGATTGATCCGAAGTTTCCCCTATTTTCGTCAAATGCGTCGTGGATCCCGAGTTTCTGGAGTTCATCGATCATGTCGTTTTTATACGATACATCAAACTTCGGAAGTGACAGGTCGACCATTGCCTCCCCAAAAACGTTTCCACCTGTATAACTGTTATTCAGGAACTCCCTAAAGTTCTTATCTTTCAGCAGTTCCTGTGCGGAAGTATCTTTATCCGGGAGGATCAGCCGCATCTTTCCATTGCCGGTGACCGGAAGTTCAATCGCTGTATAGCCATCACCGGTG
>ONFC01000008.1 GCA_900317035.1 uncultured Eubacteriales bacterium | reverse complement strand
CGCCGTCTCCTTCCTGGGCTTTAAGGGCCTGGTTGAGAATCTGTTCGGAGGTTAATGATATGACTGATATACTCATTCCTACCGGCATTATGTTAGGGATCGCACTGATCCTCGGTATCCTCATCGTCATCATCTCCCGAGTCTTCGCGGTCGAAAAGAACGAGACCAAGGAAAAGATCCTCGAAGCTCTTCCGGGCGCCAACTGCGGCGGCTGCGGATTCGCAGGATGCGAAGGCTATGCGGATTATCTTTCCAAAAACGGAACCAATACCGGACTTTGCGCCGTCGGCGGTGCAGACTGCGCCCGTGAGATCGCCTCGATCTTAGGTGTCGCCGCTGCGATCCCGGAAAAGAAGATCGCGGTCCTTCGCTGTCAGGGTACATGCGAACAGACCGGCAAACGCTATGTTTACTTAGGCACCAGCTCCTGTCATGCAGCTGCCGGTCTTCTCGGCGGACCGAACCAGTGCACCTTCGGATGCTTAGGCTTCGGCGACTGTATCGCTGTCTGTGCTTTTGGCGCATTAAAACTGAAAGACGGAATCGTTTCCGTGGACCGTGCCCAGTGCCACGGCTGCGGCCAGTGCGTGAAGGTCTGTCCGAAACACCTTCTCGAGCTCATGCCCGTATCGGCAACCGTTGCCGTCCGCTGCCAGAATGAATGGCCGGGTGCAAGAACCAGAAAGAACTGTAATATCGGATGTATTGGATGCCAGAAGTGCGTCAGATCCTGTCCGCAGGGCGCCATCTCGATGAGAGAGTCCCTGGCCGTCATCGACCAGAGCAAGTGCATCCACTGTGACGTCTGTGTCAACGGCTGTCCGACTCACGCGATCGCCTTCCTCCGGGGAGAGGCACACCCGGCACAGCCCACGGAGAAATAAAGGTTACGGATCATACAAAAAAGGCTGCTTTAGAAAGCAGCCTTTTTTTCTATCATATGGTCAGTTTACAGATCCACGCTAAACGATTTATTCACACGTAATGTTTCACTGTCATCCTGCTGGACAAAGTAGTAGCAGCCGTCCTTATCGTATGTGGCATAGTAGTACTCGATCACCAGATATTTCTCGCCATTGATCGTGGTCACCGGGAACACGTTGCCATCGCATATCGGGGATCCACCTGCCAACGGCGTTATCGTACCATTGAATTCCGGCATTTCTTCGTCATACGGAACGACGAAGAATACCTTTTCCTCGAGTGTATCGTAATATGACATCGGCGGAAGTCCGTAGTCCGAATACGTTGTCGAGCTGTCACACACCTCGATCGGGAATACCTTTCCATCGAAGCTTCCGGTACGGCTTTCCGGGTCGATCCGAAGGAATCTCGGATCGTGTGTAGCGCAGAAGACCGTCGAAAGATGGATCGTGACCGAATCACAGTCGTCATAGAAGATCGAGGGCAGGATCTCACACATGTATCTTTTTCCAGTCTCATCATAATAGTCATATCCGGTCATTCTCGATCCGAATGACTGGAACTCATCCGAGATCACTTTCCCGGTCTCATCTGTAATATACAGATCAAAATTGTAGAATGTGATATTTTCGCCCTTCGGGCAATCATAGAATACTTTTGTCATGGAGCCGGAAGCCTGAAGCCCGGTGAAATGGAAGGTCATACCGCAGGCGGTGAACGTCTCATCAAGCGGGATGTGGACCGCCGGGGATGGGTCTACATCATGGAACTCAAAACGGAACGAATCAATGGCCACATCTTCTTCCGGCATCTCATCAGAAGGCCCCCACACATTGAACCGGACTTCAAAATCCGTACAGGGATTGTCCCAGAAAAACTCAGTAAACTGCAGTTTTCCGACCGTATCGAAGTAATCCATCGAACAGTGTGTCTCCTGATATACACTTTCTCCTGTATTAAGATCAATGATCTGGACATCCCTCATATAGAAATATGTATTACCATGGGCACGATCGGTATCCAGTTTCAGGCAGAGGATCAGGTCGAGTTCATCCGCGTAGTAGGAGTCGACCGTTATAGTCATCTGCCCGGTCTGTCCGGAATCCGCCATATTGACCGGGATCAGTCCTTCTTCTTCAAAAGCAGCAACAAGGTCTTTGTTATGCCGCATGGCTTTCTTAATATCTGACCGTACGACCAGATTCCTGCTCAGCGTTCCGATGACCGGAGCATCAGAGAATGCACGCGCTACGGCAACCGAGCTGTTTACCGCGATAAACAGCGCCAGGAACAGCGTCACTAAAACACCGGCAAAGGACTTGCCGACAACTCCGATCGTGTGGATCCTCTTCCTCTTTTTTGCACGGCGCCGGATCCTGTCCATATTCATCGTTTCCGGAAGATCCTTCGCTTCCTCTGACATTGCCAGGATCTCCTTTTCAATATCTATCATAATTCACCTCCAAGTTCGATCCGAAGCAGGTCAAGTGCTTTTCGAACACGGGTACCGACCGTTCCCATCGGGATCTTCAGAATATCCGCGATATCCTTCGTCGAGTAATCGGCATAATACTTCAGCGTAATGATCCTTCGCAGATCCTCCGGAAGAGCGGCGATCGCTTCCTTCAGCTCCAGTCGGTCCAGCGCCGGCTGAGCGGAGGGTTCATGCTCGACGATATACTCCTCGAAACTTCTGTGCTTTTTTGCCTTCTTATAGGCCGTCGCACAGACGTTCATGAGAATGCGGATCATCCATGTCTCGAAGTATTTCGGTTCCTTCAGCGTATGCTTCTTCAGATACCCGCGGTACACGGCATCATCCACCATATCGACAGCCATACTCTCACTGGAAAAGTAAGAATATGCTATCGAATACATTTTCTGCCGGATCTTCTCGACCCGTTCGAAAAACTCTGCGTCCTTCACGTAAACCTCTCTTCGCCCCGGATGAAAGGGCTTATTTAGGATCCTCATTATTTAGACACTGTAGGATGCCAAATTTTTTACCGGAGATGAAACTTTTATGTCACCTCTTCAATAATATCAGAATCATCGCAAAAAAGAAGAAATCTCTTGCATCCATATAAATTATGTGTTATCATTCTGTCTGCGCGTAATTTAGGGCGCGTATCAAGTAGCACATAGGAGGTGTTTACATGGCAAAGTGTGAGATCTGTCAGAAAGATACTCATTTCGGCAGAAAGATCAGCATCACGCGTTCACAGGTTTCCCGTCGTGCGTTGACACAGCAGCAGCCGAACGTTCGTAACGTTAAGGTCGTTGTTGATGGCACCCCTAAGACTATGCATGTTTGTACGCGTTGCCTTCGTTCCGGCGCTGTAGAAAGAGCGTAAGTTCTTCTTCCGGACAAGATCTATTAGGTGAAAATGATCCCGCTTCTTCATATGAGGAAAGCGGGTTTTTTCATTTGTTGGTAGAGAGGATCCTGTTCACGGCAAGTAGATCCTCGTCGCTGGTCCTCACCGCTTCGCGTCTGCGGAATCGCTCCTCGGAGTCTCTTGCCGTGAATAGAAACTACTACTTCCAATTGAATAAAATTCTTCCTATTCTCTAAAGAGGCATTACTTATACGAGTTTACAGTCCGGGACAAATCGTGAGACGCGCCTCCGCACAAGCATAGCGCGGAGGACCCGCGCGTTGATGATTTGTCCCGGCAGTTTAAACTCGCGCACACTAATGTCTCTTCGTATATAATGGAAGGGAGTTTATTCTAAGGAGATCGCACATGAAAAACCCTGTTATTGAGACTGAGAGACTGATCCTGCGGCCGCTGACGTTGGACGATGCGCAGACCGCTTTTGATACCTGGGCGTCGGACCCGGAAGTCGCGAAATATATGCGTTACTATGCGCACAAGAGCGTGGACACCACGAAGGAGTGGCTGAAGTCAGTCGTCGCCAATGAAAACAGCGACACGGATTATGACTGGGGCTTCGTTCTGAAGGAGACCGGGAAGCTCATCGGTTCCGGCGGCATCTACTATGACGATGAGGACGGCATGTTCGAGATTGGATATAACTTTGCCAAAGCCCAGTGGGGCAAGGGTCTTGCGACTGAAGCAGCCGGCGCGATGCTCGATTTTGGAAGGAACACCCTGCACCAGACACAGTTCCGCGGCCGCCACGATATCAGAAACACCGCTTCCGGTAACGTCATGAAGAAGCTGGGCTTCGTTTACGAGTGCGAGTGCCTCGACCATATGCTCGAAGACGGCGCCGAGAGAACAGTCTCCATGTACCGCTTAAGCACTCCCGGAAAGCCGGAAAACTTCAGACTTCATAACGGCATCGAGATCCCGCCGGTCGGTTTCGGCACTTACAAGTCTACTCTTCAGGATGGAAAAGCACCCATCCTCAAGGCGCTTGAGCTCGGTTACCGTTACCTCGATACCGCGTCTTTCTATAAGAATGAGGAAGTGATCGGCGAGGCGCTTTCTGAGTTCGGAATTCCCAGATCCGAGATCTTCCTCGCCACCAAGATGTGGCCGACCGAGATGGGCTATACAGAGACCAAAGAAGCTTTTGCGCGTTCCTGCAGTAAGCTTTGTACCGACTATATCGACCTGTATCTGATTCACTGGCCGAAACTGAATCCACAGGACCTTCAGTGGAGACAGAAGATCCGCGACACATGGCGCGCGATGGAAGAACTCTATAAAGAGGGCAAGTGCCGCGCGATCGGTGTTTGCAACTTTCTGCCGCATCATCTTCAGGTGATCCTTGATGACTGCGAGATCGTCCCGATGGTCGATCAGCTCGAGCTGCATGTCGGCTATCTGCAGCAGTACACGCTGGACTTCTGCCGCGCGCACAATATCCTTCCGCAGGCATGGAGTCCCTTAGGAAGAATGTATTTCTCGGAAGAGCCATGCCTTCAGAAGATGGCGAAACAGTATGGTCGACCTGTGTCCCAGCTGCTTCTCCGTTTCCTCAATCAGTCGGGGATCCAGATCATCCCGAAGAGCACGCACGAAGACAGAATGAAAGACAACATGGACATCTTCGGATTTACGATCAACGAAGAAGACATGCACTTCCTATCCGTTCTTCCGCAGATCTTCTTCTCGAAGGAGTTCCCGGACTGGGCAGAACGAGGCTGATTCTGCGGGTGGTACTTCTTCCCCTTTTGTGATATCCTCGATAGAGAAAAAGAAGAGAAATGCGTTTTTCGCGCCTGAGGTGGATCAAGCCCGCGCCTTAATGGCCATGAAATCATGGCCGGTCTTTCAGGCGGCCGGTGCGGGTACAGACCCGGTAAAACAAGCATGCTTGTTTCAAAGCTGTTTCTCTTCTTTTTTGTTACTTTGAAAGGGCAGCTTTTTCAACTATGCAGGGCATCTTAGGACTTCTGGATACTAAAGAGACGTGGGAAGAGTTTCTCGGATATAAGCTCTCCAACCGCTATCTTTCCAGAAAAGAAAAGTCGGAAGTATCTTCCTATGTGGAGGAGAAACGCTATCTTTCCGTCTCCGCAGGGTTCCCTGAAAAGCCCTATCTCCTCGATCTTCCGATGCGACGTGACATCAATAAGAGCGGGACATCCAGGAAGCGGACGGTCTTCACTTTCTCCGACGATGAGAATATGTATCTTAAGGCCTTAGGGTATCTTCTTTACCGTTACGACGGCAAACTCTCGCCCCGCTGTTATTCCTTCCGCCGCTCGGTCAGCGCCAGAGATGCGATCTTCGACATTCTCTCGCAGAAGGACCGCGATTCGCTCTACTGCTTTAAGGCGGATATCAGCAACTACTTTAATTCCATTCCGGCCGCATCCCTGGTCGAAGTCCTAAAGGAAGTCATCACGGACGATCCGGACCTTCTTCATTTTCTTTCGGTTATTCTCCTCTCCGGCAAAAGCACTCTTCCCGATGGTACTGTCTCGCTTTCTCCGCGCGGTGCGATGGCCGGCACTCCGGTCTCGCCTTTTTTCGCCAACGTGTATCTTCTTTCCATGGACCGCTATTTCGAAGAGATCGGCGCTTCTTACTTCCGCTACTCGGATGACATCCTGATCTTTGCAAAGACCCGCGAGGAACTGGATGCACGCATTTCTGACTTTTACAGACATATAGAAGAAAAGGGGCTGTCCGTCAACCCGAAGAAAGTGTCCATCAGTTCACCCGGCGAAGCGTGGGAATTCCTGGGTTTCTGTTATAAAGACGGGCAGGTGGACATTTCCGAAGTCACGAAGAATAAGCTTAAGGGAAAGATCCGGAGAAAGGCAAAGGCTCTCCTCCGCTGGAAGACGAAGACCGGCGCCGAATACAAGCGTGCTGCCAGAGCCCTGATCCGGACATTTAATAAGAAGCTCTATAACGAAGAGAATGACGACCTGTTCACCTGGTGCCGTTGGTTTTTCCCGGTGATCACGACCGATGAGAGCCTTCGGGAGCTGGATCAGTATCTTCTGGAATATGTACGCTATCTTTACTCCGGCCGCCACTACAAGGGTAACTTTAAGATCACCTATGACGACATAAAGAAGATGGGCTATCGGAGCCTCGTTCACGAATACTATACTTCCCGTATGTCCGGGGAAAAAGAAGATAGCTGACTTCCGCCTTTAAGTATCAGGAGAATACTCTTCGTACTGTAATGATCCTCTTTACCAGATCGGATTCCGCAGTAAACTTGGTAAGTCTGATCGATGTGCCTGCCGAGGAACGCATCAGGAGGACACCTGTATCGGTGCAGATCGCCGCCTCATACGGTTCTTTGCTTCCGGGCTTATAAGGATCGGATAGAAACACGATATCTCCCGGGATGATACTGTCGATCAAAAGCGCACCGGTTACCGCATCGTATTCGAGTTTAACTTCTGTTCCGCAATTGATCTGATCCTTCAGTTCACGGGGGATCGGGATACCGTTTACACCTGCGGAGACGTATGCGAGGCCTTCTATCGAGATGCCCCTCTTCGTGACTCCTCCTTCCAGGTATGTGGCATTGACCATGGTCAGCGCGGAGCTGACGAAGTAACGTACGCCGACAACATCCGTATTCTTTTTAACATCGAGTTCGATGACACCACTGCTGCTGATCCAGCCGTTTTGCCCGTTCGGAAGCTGTACCTGATACACGCCGTCACGCTTAACATCCGCGTAGAGGACTGTATTCATGGTCACTTCAGAGATCAGGGTGCCGTTACTGGCATGGGACATGACACGTTTACTGATATCAGCGACAACGATCTTAAACAGGTGGAGTTCCGGTTCGCAGGAAGACATATCCGCACTCAGTTCATCGCCCTTAACATATCCTACGATGTTATCCATCGTACGGATCAGGACATAGCCGTTTTTGCAGTCATCACTCAAAAAGTGGACAGGCTCATTCATCAGGACCTGTGTGATCCTTTTTGACGTGATATCATCCTGCGACATTACAGAGCTGGCACTGACCTTCACTACCCGATATGTATCGTCATAGATCAGCTCAGGGTCCTTTTCGACGAAGAGTGCGATATCCGTGTTCTTAAAGAATCCGGGAAGGATCCTCGGCAGCACAAGAAAAATAAAGAGCATGATGCTGAAGAAGATCGCGGCTGCCAGCGCCAGTCTCGGCCAGCGCTTGTCGGAGCCTTTCGAGACATTGGAATCAGATTTATCCAGCGACCAGACATTCGCCAGGTCCTCCGCCTTTCCGTATTCACCTTCCGGCTCGATAAAGGGGCTCTTGCTCTTTACGCTGTCGTCTTTCTTCTTTCTTTTAAAAGCAGAAGACATCTTCAGTTTCAGTTGTTTGTACCATCTGGATTCCTGTTTCATGCTTCACCTTCTGCTTTTTCCCATTCGATACAGCAGAAAGCCACTGCCATACCTTCATCGTGAGAGATGGAGATACTGATGGATCGTCCCTGATATCTCTCATATACTTCTTTCGCCCGTCCGGATAAAAGGACATATGGCGCGCCGTTTGCTTTTTTTAGGATCTTCATATCCGTCATCGCGACACCTTCTCCGCCGATGCCGGTGCCCAGTGCTTTTGACACGGCTTCTTTCGCGGCGAAGCGTCCGGCCAGAAACTCTATCTTTCTTTTCTCATGCGTCGGAATGATCGATCTTTCCTCCTCGGAAAGCACCCGCCTCCAGAAGGCTTCACCACTTCTTGCACAAGCTTCTTCCACGCGTCTGATCGACACGATGTCCACACCATTTGCGATCATGCGTGCTTTCCTCCGCCGGAGAAATGGAATTTCGCGAAGTTTCTGTCGATACGGTCAAAGACTCTTCCGCGGTAGCGCTCTTTCAGCGTCTCCATATCGAGATTCGTCGTAATGATCGTCGTTTTCCCGGACAGTCCCCTTGTATCGAGTATATTCAGAAGATCTGCCTCGGTATTTGCCGTTCTCGGCTCGATCCCGAGATCATCCAGAACAAGTAGATCCACATCGGTAAGGTACGAGACTTTCTTCTCGACCATCCGCTCCTTCTGGGCCGGAGTATAAAACGACTGGATCATCTTTCTATGTTCCATAAGAAGCTCCTGTGCCTCGGCGATACGGACCACCAGAGAAGATCTTCCCTGCATGGCATACTGCCGCGCGATGGCGACCGCGGTGAATGTCTTTCCTTTTCCCGATGAGCCATAGAAGACCGCATTCGGGATCTTTTCCTTTTCTGCCAGAAGACGGAGTTTCGTATACGTTCCGAGCATCACAGGGTCCGAAGAGAAGAACTCCTCCGAGCCTTTTTCAAAAGAATATCCAGGATATCTGTCTACGCCGGAGCGGGAGATCATCACAGGTGCAAGCAGGCTTCTCATACACTCGCAGAGCGTGTCCGTCTCGATCCCGTCTTTCCCGGTCACACGGACAAATCCTGTGTCCCCGCATTTTTTGCAGTACGGCTCCGCCAGGAAATCATCTGCGGAAATTCCGCAGTCCATAAGTATATCTTCTCTTTTTCTCTGGAGCTTTCTAAGTTCCGCAGAAAGGTCGTCGTTATTCTTTCCATCGAGGGAATTCAGCAGGATCTGTCCGGATATCTCGGAGATCTGCTCTTCGATCTTCTGAAGCTGCGGGTGTTCCTCAAGGATCAGTTCATTTTTCTGCTGCTGAAGGATCTCACTTCGGAGCCTTCTGTTTTCCAGGATGGATCTAACATCCTCAAATACACTATCCATGGGCATCTCCTTACTCGTCTTTCAGAAGTTCATCCAGGAGATCCAGGGACTCCTGTTCCTTTTTCTCCAGATGATCCTTGGAATACTCGTTTTCCATAAAGCCGGGATCGCTGTATCCTGCCGAAGGATTCGCATACTTTCTTTCCTCGTATGCTTCCTTATTCTTTTTCTTGCTCTCCGCCTCAAACTGCTTCGCGCGCGTCACGGAGGCAACACCGTTTTCCTTCCACAGCGTCAGGCGCTCATCGACCTGAGAAAGTGTGATCGATCCCATAAACTTATGGAGCACCTCGTAAGCATAGCGTACGATCGGCTCTTCCCAGCAATCGGTATTCGCCCATTTCTCGATGATCTGAAGATCCGGACCGTCCAGTCTCTTTCTGAAGAGCTCGCCGCAGAACTCCGTCATCGCCTGCGTTCTGTCCGCCGCCTTCTTCTTCATTTCATAGTCCTGTGCCGCTTCCACGGTATGGATGTTATGTGAGAACCACTCCTGGAGGATCTCATCCATCTGCTTCATGGTAACTTTCTCTTTATCCAGATCCTTTCGGAGATATGTATAAAGGAAAGCAGGAACGTCCGGCTCCATCTTATAGGTCAGGATCCAGGTGCGGATGTACTCCAGATCGACATCATCCAGTGCTTTTCTGCGCTTCTTACCGAGGGAATCCTTACAGGCATCGATCCTTCTGTCATCGCCTAAGATCTTCTCCAGATCCTTCTCTGTACGTACGCCGCGCTTGCTCCAGTTCTCACGTAGCTCTTCCGCAGGCCGGGTATTCTTCCCGAAAAGCTTCCTTCGCTCTGCCAGATTGGCAAAGAGCGCATAGATCACCTGCGGATCCAGTTTAAATACGGAATGGCAGTCATCGATGAACCGGTACCAGATATAGCCCATATGTCCGGCAAAGAACGAATCGGCGATACTTGCCGACAATTTCACCATCGCAGGTTCTCTGTGCTGCGGAGGCATCTCCAGATTGCCGTCTTTCTTTGAATCGATATACCGGTCCACTTCTCTGGCCTTGATATCCACAAGCAGCAGCGTCCCGTCCTCTGACTGTTCGAGAAGGCCCGCAGATGTCAGGTAGAAAAGCTGTTCTTCCACCTCTGCCTGCGTAAAGCCCAGTTTCTTTGAGATCGTCTGGACATTCATCTTCCCGAAGGAGGAACGGTTCATCAGAAGCATCAGATAGATGCGGATCGAGGATGCGGTCAGCGAAGACATGTACTGTGTGATAAACAGATCCGGCACCAGTGTGTCGGAAAGCAGAAGCTTGTCTTTATCGTCCGCTGTCATGGCTGACCTCCAAGAAAAATAGTGTTTCTATTATAGCACCTTTTCCCTTTCGAAAGAACTCCTAAGCAGCGCCAGCGATGGTATCCCTCCCCGGTGAGAGTTCTTCCGAAAGAAAAGGAGCGGTTTCCTTTCGGGAACCGCTCCTTTGTTTAAGCTTTTAACTTCGCTTCAGATTAAGCTTCGTTAGCCTTCTTTACATAAGAACCGTAACGCTCGATCGCATCCTGGTGTGTCTTTTCGAACATACCGTCAACGACGTCTTCCGGATACTTCTTGTAGAGGGAGTTGTAACGAACTTCGCTCTTGAGGAAGGCGATGAAGTCACCTGTCGGCTCCTTGGAGTCGAGAGTGAATGCATTCTTGCCTTCTGCTGTGAGAGTCGGGTTGAATCTGAACAGATGCCAGTAACCGCACTCAACAGCCTGCTTCTCTTTGATCTGAGCAACCTTCAGGCCACCCTTGATACCGTGGTTGATGCAAGGAGCATAGCAGATTACGATGGACGGACCATGGTAAGCCTCTGCCTCTGTGAATGCCTTGATCAGCTGGTTCTTATCAGCACCCATGGATACCTGAGCAACATATACATAACCGTAGCTCATTGCCATCATGCCGAGGTCCTTCTTCTTGATTGCCTTACCGCCTGCAGCGAACTGGGCAACAGCAGAATGAGGTGTGGACTTGGAAGCCTGTCCGCCTGTGTTGGAGTAAACCTCAGTATCGAGAACGAGAACGTTGACATCCTCACCGGAAGCAAGAACGTGATCAAGTCCGCCGTAACCGATATCGTAAGCCCATCCGTCACCACCGATGATCCACTGGGATCTCTTCATGAAGAAGTCTTCATACTCGAGAGCCTTCTTAGCGGAATCGGAACCTTCAGCCTTCAGAGCCTCAGCGAGCTTCTCTGCATTCTCACGAGCCTGATCACCGGAATTGAATCCATCGATCCAAGCCTGAGCAGCAGCCTTCAGATCCTCAGAAGCTGTAGAAGCTACAGTCTCTTCAACGAGAGCCTTCGCTCTGTTTCTGAGCTGCTTGTAACCAAGGAACATACCGAGACCATGCTCAGCGTTATCCTCGAAGAGGGAGTTACCCCAAGCCGGACCGAAACCTCTGTAGTCGGTCGTGTACGGCATAGACGGAGCGGAACCACCCCAGATAGAGGAGCATCCTGTAGCATTGGAGATCTGCAT
The DNA here is from genome assembly GCA_900317035.1 of uncultured Eubacteriales bacterium. Classification (GTDB taxonomy): domain Bacteria; phylum Bacillota; class Clostridia; order Saccharofermentanales; family Saccharofermentanaceae; genus Scatonaster. Next base: position 18,477 of record ONFC01000008.1, on the reverse strand, counting down.
TCTGTCACCGAAGAGCTGGGTAAGGAGCTTAACGTAAGGTGTCTCACCACAGCCTGCGCATGCACCGGAGAACTCAAGGAGCGGCTGCTCGAACTGAGAACCCTTGATGCTTGCTTTGTTCATCGGGTTATCCTTATGCGACAGAGCAACACAGTAATCCCAGTTCTCGGCTTCCTTGAGGTTGTCCTTGAGCGGAACCATTGTGATTGCCTTTTCCTTAGCGATACAGGACTCTACGCAGATACCGCAGGAGAGGCAGTCCATAGCGGAAACCTGAATGCGGAACTTGTACTGCTCGTAGCCCTTCATGCCATCCTTGGTCTCGAACGGAGCCTTAGCAGCCTCTTCCTCAGTAAGGAGGAACGGACGGATTGCAGCGTGTGGGCAAACGATGGAGCACTGGTTACACTGGATACACTTGGAAGCATCCCAAACCGGAATATCAACAGCAGTACCGCGCTTCTCGTAAGCAGCTGTACCCTGCGGGAAAGTACCGTCTTCCATACCCTTGAAGGTAGATACCGGAAGCTTGTTACCTTCCTGTCTGTTCATTACGTTAACGACCTTCTCGATGAACTCCGGAACAGCCTTCTTCTCGACCTTCTGATCCTCAGCTGTCTTCCAGGAATCCGGAACATCAACTGCAACGACTGCATCGACACCTGCGTCGATAGCCTTGTAGTTCATCTGAACGATATCGTCACCCTTCTTACCGTAGGACTTGAGAGCTGCCTTCTTCATGTAGTCAACAGCCTGTTCAACCGGGAGAATACCGGAAAGCTTAAAGAATGCGGACTGGCAGATCGTGTTGATTCTTCCGCCGAGGCCGATCTCTTTAGCCTTTGCAACAGCGTCAATAGTGTAGAACTTGATGTTGTTGTTAGCGATATATCTCTTCATGGAACCCGGGAGTCTCTCCTCGAGCTCTTCTCTTGTCCACTGAGTATTGAGGAGGAACGTGCCGCCCGGCTTCAGGGAAGAGAGCATATCGTACTCATAAACATAGGACTGGTTGTGGCAAGCTACGAAGTCAGCCTTATTGATGAGGTATGTGGAACGGATCGGAGTGTCACCGAATCTCAGGTCAGAGATCGTGATACCACCGGACTTCTTGGAGTCGTAAGAGAAGTAAGCCTGAGCGTACTTGTCTGTGTGGTCACCGATGATCTTGATGGAGTTCTTGTTAGCACCAACAGTACCGTCAGCACCGAGGCCCCAGAATCTAGCCTGTACTGTACCCTCGCCTGCAACTTCGATGGACTCGGAGCAATCGAGAGAGAGGAATGTAACGTCATCATCGATACCGATGGTGAATCTTTCCTTCGGCTGATCCTTCTTGAGTTCCTTATAAACTGCGAGGATCGTCTCAGGTGTGGTGTCCTTAGAACCCATACCGTAACGGCCGCCGATGAGCTTCGGAGCGTTCTTACCAACGTAAGCAGCAGCAACGTCAAGGAACAGCGGCTCTGCGTAGGAACCAGGCTCCTTTGTTCTGTCGAGAACTGCGATTGCCTTAGCTGTAGCCGGGATAGCCTCGAGGAGCTTGTCAGCTGCGAACGGACGATAGAGGTGAACCTTAACAAGACCGACCTTCTCACCGTGAGCGTTGAGGAAGTCGATAACTTCTTCAGCTGTCTCACAGACAGAACCCATAGCGATGATTACGCGGTCAGCGTCCTGCGCACCATAGTAGTTGAAGAGCTTGTAGTTTGTGCCACGGATCTCATTGATCTTATCCATGTAAGCCTGAACCTGATCCGGTACTGCAAGATAGAACGGGTTGGAAGCCTCTCTGCCCTGGAAGTAGATATCCGGGTTCTGAGCTGTACCACGAAGTGTCGGGTGGTTCGGAGAGAGGGATCTCTTACGGAATTCCTTGATTGCATCGTAATCAACGAGGGAGCCGAGTGTATCGTAGTCGATAACTTCGATCTTCTGGATCTCGTGAGATGTACGGAAACCGTCGAAGAAGTGAATGAACGGAACTCTTGTCTTGATGGTAGCGAGGTGAGCTACTGCAGCAAGGTCTGCTACTTCCTGAACGGAGTTGGAGCAGAGCATTGCAAAACCGGTCTGACGGCAAGCATATACGTCTGCATGGTCACCAAAGATGTTCAGCGCGTGAGCTGCAAGAGCTCTGGCGGAAACGTGGAATACGCAAGGGAGAAGCTCACCTGCGATCTTGTACATATTCGGGATCATCAGGAGAAGACCCTGGGATGCGGTATAAGTAGTTGTCAGAGCACCTGTTGCCAGAGAGCCGTGAACAGCACCTGCTGCACCTCCCTCAGACTCCATCTCGACGATATTGACCGTCTGTCCGAAGATGTTCTTTCTGCCCTGCTGTGCCCATTGGTCGGTGTGATCAGCCATAGGCGAGGACGGTGTGATCGGGTAAATCGCTGCGTTTTCGGTAAATGCATATGAGGTATATGCGGCAGCTTCGTTACCGTCCATGGTCTTTTTTGTAAGTTCGATTGCCATACACTTTCTCCTTTATATAAAGATTTAACTATAGTTTTGTGGCTTCCCGTATGCGAATGAGCATACAGGAAGCCCATATATTATATCACATATATAAAGAATTGGTGTCTGCTCTCGTCTAAAAGAGCGATATTTTACAAACGTTTTCTTCCTTTATGTTTCTTAACAGCTTTTTTCCTCTCCGCAGATACCGCCGCAGCGGAAAAAGCACCGGGAGATCCGTTATGCTTCATTATTTTCCGGCGGATTGGCAGACGGTGTGGTCGGATCCTCCGGCGGAGTTATTGTTTCCGGCGGTGTCGTCGTCTCGGGAGGCGTCGTCGTTTCCGGCGGAGTCGTCGTCTCCGTCGGTTGGGTAGGCTGTGTATAGCCGGCCGGCGGTGTCACTTCTCCTGTTTTCGGATCCATATTATAGACCGTTCCGTCCGGTCCCAGTGTGCCTATACGGTATTTCGCTTTGATCAAACGATACTCCGTCAGGAGCTCACTTCGCTTGATCTCGTTGCCATCCGCATCGTACTTGACCTTGTAGGCCTTTACCAATTTATGGTTGTGAGCGCTTCTTTCCTTGACCTTCTTGCCTACAGGAAGTGTCGGATCCGCGACGTACTCGATCTCCGTCGGCTCTTCGTCGATCAAAGGTACAGGATCACCGAAGAATTTGATCTTCTGTCCATCCGGGAGCAGCCGTCCGTAAATCTCGACGGTTACCCAGCAGTCACCGTACCACGCGTGGATCGCGACCGGATAATCCGTGTTGTTCGTGAACTTAAATGTCGGCCATTCCCAGGAAACAGTTGCATCTGTTCCGTCATCTACATAGTCACTCGGCCAGGAGTGTGCGACTCTGAAGTCGACCTGAAGATCGGCCTCCATGACACTGTGATAAAGCATGGTATTCGCCTGACAGATTCCTCCGCCATACTCAGGACCCGAGACTCCGTTGGTAATACCCGCAGCCTCTTTATAGCCTTTTTCCGGAGTCCTCTGACCGATCATTTTGTTAAAGTCAAACTGTTCTCCCGGTTGCAGAACGATTCCGTCGAGGGCTTTACATACCAGATAGATATTGGTGTTACGGTTCTTATCATCCTTCGTTTTTGAGCCGTTAGAGGAAACCTTGCCGAGCTTGGCGCGGAGCGATTCCGCCGTAGTCTTCGGCTCCACAGTAGTTACTGTTACCGGAATGACCGCCTTATAGTTTTTATTGGCAAAAGCACTTTTCACATCCGATATGGCTTTCTCGATGTCCACGGTCTTTCCGCTTCTTGATTCTTCGATGATAAATTGCAGTTTTTCCACATCAAAGCCCGTTGCTTTTGCTTCCACAGGGCCCTTGTTATATGCATCCAAGGCAGCATGTGTCAGCGCACTGATGTTCTCATCTCCGATAGTAAAGGAGGAAGTAAAGTTCTTCGGATTCTTCTTCAGGTCGACCATCTTCTCATAGCGCTCGACCAGACCGTCGCCGCCTTCCAGAGAACTTGTCTTTGCATAGTTAAAAGCGTCATACAGCACTTCGTCGATATCGGAAGACAGATGGGTCTCACCTGTTTCCAGTTTGACCTCATCGTTTCCCACCTGGAACCGGATATCAACAAGCTCATCGACCTGCTGTCCACGGATCTCCGAGAACATGGCCTTCGCCTCGTCGAGTGTTTTTCCGGAAACATCTACTCCATCGACACTGATACCCTGGTAAAACCTGTCGGTTTTCAGTTCTTCGGTGAGTTCATCGGCCGTAAGTTTTCTCTGGGAACCATCGACTTCAGTGACTGCATATTTCTTTGCAAACAAATGATGCAGCTGATTTTTAAAGACCTGTGTGCAAAGGATCGTGATGAAAAGACTGAACACCAGGACCCCGGTAACGATCGCGATCGTTTTGGTGGACAGAAGCGTCTTCTGCCAGCTCTTCTTTCTTCTTTTTGCCGCTGATTTCCGGGACGCCGTCCCACGTGTCGAAACCCTATTTGTGCCCCTCTTTCGACTTGATGCTGTGCTCTTATTCATAGCTCCTCGTATCTCCTCAGAACTTTCTTTTTCTTTACTCTTTCTTTCAACTTTGAATAATACGATGTTTATCCTTCTCAATCAATATCATTTTGAAAATAAAAGTATTGTCTTTTGCACAAATCTCATCCGCTCAAAATCATCTTCACTGCAAAGAATAGAAAAAAGTGCCGCAACGGTGAGTTTTGCGACAGCAAACTGTCTGAACCGTAGCGGCACTGTTTTTCTATTCTAAAGATTTCGGTGAAGGATCACTTCATCTTGATCATGGAAGACTCCCAGCAATCCGGCTTCTCTACACCAAGGAGATCAGCGATGGTAGCCGCGATATTTGCAAGACCATAAGAATCAGAATCGACGACCTCATACTTGTCCTTGTTCTCGGTGTTATCGTAGAAGATACACGGAACAGGGTTCAGTGTATGGGATGTCTTTGCCTTGATGCGGCCATCCTTATCTGCCTTCGGTGTGCCGTCCTTAGCAAGTTCGTACATCTCCTCGGCATTACCGTGGTCAGCTGTGATGATCGCCATACCGCCGACTGCATCGATCGCCGGAAGGATTCTCTTCAGAGCGATATCTACAGATTCGACACCGATAACTGCGGATTCAAAAACACCTGTATGACCGACCATATCACCGTTCGGGAAGTTTACACGCATGAACGGATACTTGTTCTCGGAGATGAGCTCGACGAGTTTGTCGGTGATCTCAGCGGACTTCATCCACGGACGCTGCTCAAAAGGAACGATATCGGACGGGATCTCGATGTACTCTTCGAGATCATCGTTGAACTTACTGGATCTGTTACCATTGAAGAAGTAAGTAACATGGCCGAACTTCTGTGTCTCGGAGATCGCCAGCTGAGCGATACCCTTGTTTGCCAGAAGCTCACCGAGTGTATTTCTGATGACCGGCGGAGAAACGAGGAACTTCTTCGGGATGTGAAGGTCGCCGTCATACTCGAGCATACCTGCGTAATTTACGTTCGGAACACGAACACGGTCGAACTTGTCAAAATCTGCGCCGCTTTCAAAAGCTACTGTCAGCTCCTGAGCACGGTCGCCACGGAAGTTATAGAGGATGACGCTGTCGCCGTCTTCGATCGTGCCGACCGGAGCACCGTTTTCAGCGATAACGAATGCCGGCAGATCCTGGTCGATAACATTCGGGATCTCGGAACGGAATGTCTCGATTGCTTCTTTGGCTGTAGCGAACTGTCTGCCCTCACCCAGTACGTGAGTCTTCCAGCCTGCCTCGACCATACCCCAGTTCGCACCGTAACGGTCCATGGTGATAACCATACGTCCGCCGCCACTTGCGATCCTGTAGTCGTGGGAAGCATCAGAAAGCTCGGCAAGTTTTGCCTCGAGCTGGTCTACATACTGCAGAGCAGATGTCTCACCTACATCACGGCCGTCAAGGAGAATATGAATGCGCACCTTTGCAACACCCTCTTCTTTCGCCTCATCCAGCATAGCCAGGAGGTGATCGATATGGGAGTGTACATTACCATCGGAAAGAAGACCGATGAAGTGCATCGTGCCGCCCTTCTTTGCATCAGCTACGAGGGATTTCCAAACTTCGCTCTGATACATGCTCTTGCTGGCGAGAGACTCGGATACGAGTTTCGCACCCTGGCTATAGACCTGACCCGCACCGATCGCATTGTGGCCTACTTCGGAGTTACCCATATCTCCGTCAGACGGAAGTCCGACAGCGGTACCGTGTGCCTTTAATTTCTGCATCGGATAGTTCTTCATGCAGTTGTCCAGGATCGGCTTTTTTGCGCCTGTAACGGCATTTCCTGTTTCGATTGCCTTGATGCCTACGCCGTCCATGATGATCAGGACGATCGGGCCTTTGTAAGATGTACTCATATTCTTCTCTCCTTTTCTATAAAAAGGGCACAACCCTCAAGTTAAAGACTTGTGCCCTGAATTATCTGTTCGTTAGCGGGATGCAGCCGGCTGCTTATCGGATCAGGCTCCGCCTTCACCGCCGCCGCCGTTTTCACCGCCACCGTTTTCGCCGCCACCCTGATTATTCTCCGGCGGTGGGGCCGGTGTTGTCTCCGGCGGTGGAGCCGGTGTCGTCTCCGGCGGTGGAGGAGTCGTTTCTCCATCCTGCGATGAGCTCGGCGGATTCGTTATTCCTTCCGGCGCATCGACCTTACCGGTCTTCGGATCCATCTTGTAGATCGTTCCGTCCGGTCCCTTAACTCCGATACGGACTTCCGCGTTTCTCATCGGGTAATGGCTCGGGAAGTATTCTTCCTTCTTGATCTCGTTGCCATCCTTATCGTAATAGACCTTGTAGGACTTATAGTCATATCCGGTACGGGAGGATGTTACTGTCTGCTTCTGTCCGACAGCCAGCGAAGGATCTGCCACATATGTCGTACCCGTCGGCGGGATCTCACGGACCAGTTCACCGACCAGCTTGATCGTCACACCATCCTCCAGCGGACGTCCATAGAGCTCGACCGTTACATGCTGGTCTTCGTACCATGCGTGGATAGCGACCGGATACTCCGTATTGTTTGTAAAACGGAAGTTCGGACTTTCCCATGTAACAGTAGCATCTGTTCCCTTATCAACATAAGTACTCGGGATCGTATGGTTCTTTCTTTCATCGACCTGCAGGTCTGCCTTGGTAACACTCTGGTAGAGCATGGTGTTTGCCTGACAGATACCACCGCCGAGCTCGTCTCTCATATCGCCGTTAAAGATACCGTGGGCCATCTTAAAGCCTTTTTCCTCGGTACGCTGTCCGACATGCTTATTAAAGTCGAAGCTCTCGCCCGGCTGGAGCATGAGACCATCGATACTCTCGCAGATCAGCCGGATATTGGTATTACGGTTATCATTACCGCTTGTCTTCGATGTTGTCGTGGAAACGAGGCAGAGATAATTTCTCAGGAACTCTGCAGAAGTCTGCGGTTCGATCGTCTCGGAGGTAACAGGAACAACGCAAACATAGTCGGAATTATTCAGTCTTTCCTTGGTATCCGCGATCGCCTTATTGACATCCACTTTGAATCCCTCCTGGGATTCTTCGATAACGAAGGCAAGGTTCTCCAGATCAAAGGAGCTCGCATATGCCTCGACGACATCTTTCTCAAGAGGATCGAGCGCCTGATGCGCAAGATTATCTACAGCAGATGTGTCCAGTGTATATGTGGATACAAAATCAATAGGATTCTTCTTCAGAGCGTTGATCGTGTTATAGCGGTCCTTCAGGCCCTCATCGCCCGGAAGGGTACTGGATCGTCCGTAATCATAAGCCTTATCGATGATTTCTTCGATATCGCTCGTCAGTGTAAGTCCATCTGTTCCCATCGGAATAAGATCGTTACCGACCTGGAACTTGACGTCAACGACTTCCGACACAGGCTTGTTCATCTCAGAGGCAAACTGTGCCTTGACTTCTTCTTTCGTCTTTCCGCCAACACTAACACCATTAATGGTTATTCCATCATAAAACGTGGGGACGTCGATCTGCATAGCCAGTTCTTCCGGCTCAAAAGAGACTTCGCTTCCGTTAATATCGGTTACGACGATCTTATTGGACTTCCCACCCAAAACATCTTTCAGAACGGTAAAATAAAGCGTAGTACCCAGGGCACCCACAACCAGGACACCTGCAACCGCGCCAAGCATCAACTTCTTTTTTCTTTTTTGTCTTCTTCTTGCTGCATTCTTTTTCATTGACTGACGCCTCGATAAATTAACTACTTCACCATGTAAAAGATTACTATATAGCGCCTTTTCTTTCAAGAGAAAAAGCAGGTTTTTAACCTTACAAAATATACACGATTTATGCAATTTTTTTGTAATAACTGGCGGATTTTCCCTTCGTTTTCCGTCACATTTTCAAAAAATGTCAAATCATGATACTATTACTTCTGCAAAAGCACTCGAAAATCTCATTTCGGAGGTATTTTTCCCGGTGGACCGCCTGATCATCTGTGACATTGATAATACACTGCTTCCTGCAGGCGGAACGATCTCTGATCTTACGATGCGGACGATCCGTGAACTCGACCCCTCCACCGGTTTTTCCATCGCTACGGGGCGGTCTTTCCATGTGGTACGGAAATTCGTCGAAGAAATAGGGATCCGCGTCCCTGTGATCACCAGTAACGGTGCTCAGGTCTATGACTACGGCAGGAACACTCCCGTATATGAGTCTGCTTTCTCTTCCGATTCCGCGTCGGATCTTCTAAAACTGCTGATACAAGAGGGTTTCGACTTCGTCGCCTATGGGAAAGACGGCATCTTCTTCCGTCCCGGAAGCACGCATATGGCGTTCTTCAACAACTATAACGCCTCTGTCCGCAAAGAGATCCGCGCTCCGCTTGTCCCGCTTGATGAGTCAGATCTTTCCGTGCCGCCCGATGGCCTTACCAAGGTCCTTGTGTATTCGCCTAGAGACGAACTGACACAAGTGCTTTTGCAGAAGGATTCTCTGGAAGTGACAGCGTCCATGCATAGCGTTATCGACATCATGCCGAAGGGATCAACGAAGGGAAATGCAGTCATCGCGCTGGCCTCCTATCTCCATGTTCCGCTTCAGAAGGTATACTGCTTCGGCGACAACGATAACGATGTCAGTATGTTTACCTGCGGAGCTGTCGGGATCGCCATGGGAAATGCGACCGACGATGTAAAAGCAAAGGCCTCTCTCATTACCCGTAACTGCAAAGATGACGGAGTCGCTTACGCGATCCGCCATCTTCTCTGAACTACTTGTATCCTATCCCCAAAAGGTTAGAACTCTTTTTTTGATCTCAGTTTGAGATCGCCACATGCATCGATTTCGCAATGATGAAGAATCTCTTGTTTTCCACCTTGATCTTGAAGATGTGATATCCCTGACCGAAGTGGTATCTCTCATTCATCTGGTAGAATTCTTCCTGCGGTGCCAGACCGATAAAGTCTCCGCCTTCATATGTAAAACGCATGGGGCACGAAATCATGTATGGCTGCACGAACACGATCTTTAAGACCGGATCTGCAAACTCATCAGGTTTACCTACAAGCACGATCTGATCATTATCTGCCGACTGGATCTCAAAATACATCCAGAGCACATCAGAAAGGCACTCTTTAATCGAGTTAAACTTGATCAAGCACTCATTTGCCGTCATATCGTATAATCCTCCTAATTGATTTCACCCCGAGTATACATGGTTCTTTTCTTCGAAAAAAGAGGATTTTGGGGTTGAAATATGAAGTTTTTGTGAGAAATTGCGAAGTTCGTCACATTTCCGTCACAATCTAAACCGATTAGGTGGAAATTGCACTGATTTTGCCTTATTTGCACGAAGAGGCACCCTCGGCGGAGTATGCCGAAAGTGCCTCCAAAGTGTTAATAAACTGTTTCGTTTACGATCAGAGTTTCGCTTTTACGCTGGAGGAAACCTTTTCCTTGGTATCATCCAGACGGGCACGGGAATCTTCCTTCGTATTCGCATAGATGCCGAAGTAGATCTTCAGTTTCGGCTCTGTGCCGGACGGACGTGCACATGCCCAGTCAAGGCCCTTATCGCCGCCGAGTTCATAAAGAAGAACATTGGATACCGGAAGATCGATCTTTTCTTCTTTGACACCGTCGTCGGTAAAGATATACTTTTTCGAAGCCTGATAGTCACGGACAGCAACGACCGGAGCTCCACCGAGAAGCGCCTGGGCTTCCGCCTTATTCTTGCAGGACAGAAGATCCGCACGCAGCGACTTCATCGCGCCGGAGATCTTCTCGATGCCCTCCTTGCCCTCAAGTGTGATCGATACGGTCTCTTCAAAACCGTAGCCGAAACGCTGGTAGATGCTCTCCAGACGGTCAAGAAGCGACTGTCCGCGCTCTCTGGACTGTGCATACATGCCGGCGATCAGCATAGCGGCAACAACTGCATCCTTATCACGGACATCCAGGCCGGAAAGGTAGCCGTAACTCTCTTCGAAACCGAACTGGAAGTGCTTGTTTCCGAACTCATCGTCGAGTTTGATCCTCTCACCAATGAACTTAAAACCGGTAAGAACTTCCTGGAGCTCGACGCCGTAGTACTTGCAGATCGCTCCGGCCAGTTTGCTCGATACGATAGTCGTTACGGCAAAAGAACCTTCCGGAAGCGTTCCCGCACTCTTCTTGGAATCGAGGATATAGTCGAGGAGCATGAGTCCTACCTGGTTTCCGGTAAACGGTACATAGGTCTCTTTACCATCAACAGTGGTACGGACGGCAATACCGATACGGTCACTATCCGGGTCAGTGCCGATGACCAGATCCGCGTCTACCTTCTTTGCAAGATCGATCGCCATGGAAAGAGCGGCCGGATTTTCCGGGTTCGGAACTTCTACCGTCGGGAAGTTTCCGTCCGGGAGCTCCTGTTCAGGAACGATATGGACATTCTCCAGGCCGATCTTCTTTAAGATACGGCGGACCGGCTTGTTTCCGGAACCATGCAGAGGTGTGTATACGATGGACATATCCTTCTGGTTGATGATCGCCTGGCGGTCGATCACGAGCTTATCGAGCATATCGGTATATGCTTCATCAACTTCCTCGCCCCAGTAGGTAAGAAGTCCTTTTGCCTTTGCTTCCTCAAGAGAATCCGGATGGATCGTTCTGATATCCTCTACGCCTTCGATAAAGGAAAGGATCTTCGAAGCAGCCTCCGGCGGTACCTGTCCGCCGTCTTCGCCATATACTTTATATCCGTTGTACTTGGACGGGTTGTGGCTCGCCGTGATCATGACACCCGCAAAGGCCTTGTGCCAGCGGACCGAGTAGGAGAGCATCGGTACCGGACGAAGCTCATCCGAAAGATATACACGGATACCCATCGAGGTAAGTGTACGGGCAGTGATCTCTGCGAATTCCGGAGAGAAATGACGGGAATCGTAGGAAATAACGACACCACGCTTCATTGCATCCTCTCCTTCACTTACGATAAAGCGTCCGAGGCCATAGGATGCCTTTGATACCACATACATGTTCATGCGGTTGATACCTGCGCCGAGGATACCGCGAAGGCCTGCAGTACCGAACTCGAGATCTCTGTAGAATCTCTCCTCGATCTCTTTCTTATCGTCTTTGATCGCCAGAAGTTCAGCTCTGGTCGCTTCATCAAAGTACGGATCTTCACTCCAAAACTTGTACAATTCTTCTACACTCATTTTTTCTCCTCCTCTGTATTCGATTTAATATCGTTTGAGGCTTCTACAGCAACTACTACTACTGCTTCCGCCTTTTCCTTTTTCTTTTTCAGGACCAGGACCGTCATCACGGCAAAGAGCAGAAGTCCTGCGGCACTTGCAATAAGACCGATGTTCCATCCCGGAGGTGTAAAGCGAAGCTCGACCTTATGTGTTCCTGCGGAAAGCGGGATACTGAGGAAAGCATCCTGATATGCGGTGATCTCTGTTTCGACTCCATCCACATATGCCTTCCAGCCCTTTTCGTACGGAGCCGTGATCAGAAGGAGTTTCTCTTTATCAGACTCTGTCTCGATCACATAGTGTCCGTTCTCGACCACGATATTCTTCATTCCTTTAGTAAGACTATCCCGATGCGGCTGAACAGCTTCCGGTTTCACATACGCGAAGATCGGCTTGAACGATCCGAAGTACTCTTCCTTCGTTCTGATCTCCACCTTGACCTTATCGCCCTTCTTAAAATAACCGAGATTCAGGATCTGGGAGTAAAAAGAAGACGAACCGGTGCGATTTATCATTTCGTCATTTACATAGACATCATTCAGGCACTGCAGGTTCAGGAACGGGATCACAAAGTAGACTGCACCGTCGCGGTCCGCGGTAAACGTCGTTCTCAGGACCATCGGCACCTTGGAGCTGTTTTTCAGGAAGAACACCAGCGATTCCGCTTTGACATTCTTCTTTTCGAGGCTGAGCCTGTTCTCCATCGTATCGGCTTTGATGATATTCTCCTCAGGATGGACGTCCGTCTCCTGACCATTGAAAACTTCCCAGGTCGCATTCCATGTATCATAGATATCGGAAGCATCCAGCCCGGACAGGGAACTGATCCATTTTTCCTGGAAATCAAAGTAGTCCTTCTTATCTTCATCTTTTTCGAGCTGGTATCCGTCGAATTCCGTTGCCTTCGGTTCAGCAAGGAAGGCCGCAGGAAGTGCATACTCGTTTTTGAAAAGATAGATGCCCTCTTTGTCCGTTACATACTTAAGCTCGCCGATGTCCTCATCCGCTGTGAAGATATACCGGACGCCGAGGATGGAATCGGCCGGCTGAATCACATAATCATGCTGTAGCGAGAAAAAGTTATAGTTCGAATCGTATCCCAGCTGTTTCAGGAAGTGATCCGTCTTCTTGTTCGCCATGGAAGCAAATATGCTGATTCCGTTTTTTCCTGTATAGAAAGGCAGATTGTTAGGAAGCAGACTCGAGTGCCAGTCATTATGCATCTCCGCGCGATACCAGTCCGTATCCTGGATACTGTCTGATACTTCACTGACATTCATGAGCATGTGTGTGAATTCCGGCGCTTCCTGCTTGCCGTTGTAAAGATCCGGCATATAGCAGCGCGGATTGAGAACAACGATTTCGATCACGATGACCGCCACAAGGAACACTGTTCTGAATTTTCTCAGATTATAGATCACATCCGGCCACTTATCTAAAGTTTTGCCATAAAGGAGAACACAGATGAGTCCGGAGATAAGCAGTGTCGCAAAAAACGTGCTATCCTCCTGTGCCATCTGTCCAAAGCTCTGGGATAAGACTGCCAGGGCCCACACAATGCCCATCGCAGCAAAGAAGTGTTTCTTTTCAGCGGACTTCATATTCAGATAGGAATAGAACGCCACCAGGATCATGACAAATGAGAAAATGTAAGAGTATCTGAAATTGAACCAGTTCGGGTCATCGAAGAGATGCCAGGCCATATTCAGGAACGGGAAATGGAAACATAAGATACCGCCGCCAAAGGCGATTCCGATGGCAATCTTCAGTTTGCGCTTGATCTTCGGATTGAGAAAGAACAGGATACAGAGGAAGAGTGCGGTCAGGCCACAGAAAATGTAGGGAAGATTCTTGGATAGATTTCCTACCTTCTTCTCAACCAGCTGATCGACCAGAGATGCGAGTTTAAACTCCGGATCCATCTTCATCATGGATTCGTTGACCATATAGTCCGGATTACCAAGAGTGTTCAGACCTGCCGGCAGAAGAATGCAGGCACTCATCAGGGCAGCGGTTACTGCGGAGAGAATAAACAGACCTACCGTCTTCAGGCCTTCTTTTTCCGTTTCTTTCTTGAACTTTCCCTGATATCCCATGATCGAGAGAAAATAGATAAATGAGAAAATACCGACCATATATGCCATGTAATAGCCGGAAACAAAGAGTATAAAAAGTACGAGCGTCAGCACCGGCCAGACTCTCTTATTCTCGATAAATCTTTCTGTAAGAAGGATCAGAAGCGGGAGTATTGCAAAACCGTCCAGCCACATGATATTGAACATATAGATGATCGCAAAGGAACAAAGCGGATACATCATTCCGAAGAGGATCGTTATTTTGTCGTTGCTTTTGAATTTTCTATCCAGGAGCCATGTCATAAAAGCACCTGCAAACGAGAGTTTCGTGCAGATCAGGAAGGTGACTGCAACCTGCAGCAAATAGCCCGGGACCAAAAGCATGATCAGATTGAGCGGGCTGGACAGGTAATATCCGAAGACCCCGAGGGTATTGGAGCCCATTCCGAGGCTCTGAGAGTAAAGAAGTGAATCACCACTGGTCAGCATCCGCTTATATCCGATCAGATACGGACCATATTGCGCCGCAAGGTCAGAAGTCAGAACATTCCTGTTTCCGAAAGGAACGATCATGTTGATGGTAAAGACGGTCACCATCGCGAGCATTGTCAGGAAAAATGCCGTCACTGGCCGGCTGTCAATATGGTTGGCTGACCTCTTTTCAAGGGTTTTCTTCTCGATCAAGTTTACTTTCCTCCTCCTTGCGGTCCGAATGTTTTCTTCCTGTAATTACGAGAAGCACTACGATGAAGACAACACCCAGTGCACTGATTATAACACCAATTCCTATGCCGGTGGGAACAAAAGTCAGCTCGACATGGTGGGTGCCGGGGGCAAGGGAAATAGCCACAAAAGCATCCTGGTAGGAAATAATATCCGCAGCCTGTCCGTCCACACGCGCAGTCCATCCCTTTTCATAGGGGATCGTCGATACCAGCAGTTTCTGTCCGGATGCTTCCGCGGTAAACGTTACGCTTCCATCGCTCACCGACAGATCGGATATTCCCTTTTTCACTGCTTCTGTCTGTTTTCCCAGTTCTTCCGTATCACATATAGCCACGGACGGTGTAAAAGATGCAAAAACATCGTCATCACACCGCACTTCGATCTTAAGCTCCTCGCCCTTCCTGTGCACACCGGTATCCACGATCACGGAATAGTACGAGTCTTCTTCATGATAGACCCGCTTGCTGTTACAGTACACACTGACCGGAGCGCTGCGCATCAGGAACGGGATCGAAAGATAGACCGGCCCGTCCTTTTCCGCCGTTACCTCTGCGGTAAGGCTTATCGGCGCCTTCTGATTACTACGGAAGTAATATGTCAGTTCAGCGGATTTCTTCTCCACATCTTCTAAATCAAGAGGATACTTTTCAAGGTCGTAATAAAGTACCTCATCCGCCATTTTCCCGGGAACAGCCTGAGCATTACTTACTTCCCAGGATAGTGCTTTTGCATCATATACATGATCTGCGGATATCCCGGAAAGAGAGCTCATCCAGGCCTCCTGGAAATCAAAGTAGTTCTTGCCTTCGCCCATGGTCTCCAGGCGGTATCCATCAAATTCCGCCGCTGCCGGATCCGCAAGGAAAACAATATCCGTGCTGTATGGGTTTTCAAAGAGAGTATACCTGCCGTAAGATCCGATCGGGGTTAGGCCGCCCAGTTCTTTCTGCATGGAAACGATATACCGGATTCCAAGGAAAGAATCCGCAGGAAGATTCATATTTCTGTGTTCGACAGAGAAATAATTAAAATTCGCGCAGTAGCCCAGCTGCTTTAAGAATCGGTGCTGTTTCTTATTCGACATAGAGCAGAATGCTCCTATACCACGTGTATCCGTATAGGAAGAAAGATTCAGGGAATCGATGTTTTCAGAGAGCTTCCAGGCCTGCTCCGTTCTCGCTCCGGAACTTCCGCTGATCGTTGATGTCAGCTGCTGAAGCTCTTCGACTTCACTTGCAAACGAGGATATTTCCTGCGTATCGTTCCAGACCGCGCCGACGGTAACCTTGGGCGCAAGGAAGACGATCTCCACGAGAATGACCGGCACGAGAATGCCATTCCCGAGCCTCTTAAGATTCGCCACCTGCGCACTCCATTTCTCCTTGGAAAGGCCGAACAGGCAGAGCGCTATCAGGGAAAGAAGGATGAGGTTCTGGAAATACATGGATTCACTCTTCTTGAGATCGCCGCACGCTTCCGAAATCACCAGAAGAACGAAAAGGATTCCAAACATCAGCAGGAAATGCTTGTTCTTAAGTGATTTGATGTGCAGGAATGAGTAGAACGCCACGAGGATCGTACCAAAGATAAAAAGGAAAGAATATCGGAACAGGAACCAGTTCGGATTATCAAAGAGGTGCCATGCTGTATTCAGGAGCGGGAAAAGGAAGGAAAGAATTCCCAGGCCAAGGGCGATGGCGACACGCTTGCGGGCCGCTTTCGGGATCTCCGGATTGATAAAGAACAGAACGACCAGTTCCAGCACCATAAGGCTCGAGAACACAAACGGCAGATTCGTCGTGATATTAGACAGCTTAGTCAGGAAAAAGTGCGGAAGGAAAGCGGAAAGCCGGAACAGCGGATCCATCTCTACTGAGAAAGAGGAGGAGCTGTCGCCGTTTCGTATCGTGTCGATCCCGGCGGGAACCAGAAGCGCTGCACAGACCATCGCAGCAGCAATGGCTGTCAATACGAAGACTCCGAGTGTTTTTGCAGGAGACGGTTCTCCTTCTTTTTTCTCGGATCTTCTGTCATATTCCAGCATTCCGATGAGATAGAAGAACGAGAATACCCCGACCATATACGCGATGTAATAGTTCGACGCGAAAAGCACTATCAGCACGATAAGTACCTGATACGCTTTCCTTGTATTCTTTCTGAAATGCTCGATCGCGAGGATCAGAAGCGGCAGAAGCGCGAATCCGTCGAGCCAGATGAAATTGAAGATGAAAGACGTGGAATAGGAACTCAATGCGTAGACCATGCCGAAGAGGATACTCATTTTCGTTTTGTCGCCGAATTTGTGATCGATCAGCGCAGTCATAAATGCGCCGGCGAAGGAAAGCTTGAGCATGATGATCAGAGCGATCGCATCGGAGATACGGGATACCGGAAAAAGCAGGGAAATGAGATTTAACGGGCTGGCACAATAGTAGGCGATGATACCCGGCAGACTCTTGCCCATGCCGATTTCAAAAGAGTAATACGGCGAACTTCCGTGAAGGATTTTATTGCGCATCGTCACCATAAATGGTGCATACTGTGCAGAAAGATCAGACATTAAAACAGATTTAGATCCAAATGGAGATACCCCTGTCAGAAGGAATATCGCACAAAGAGAAGCAAATACGGAAATGAACGCTGCAAGCGGGCGAATATCGCGTTTTCCCATTTTCCGCTCCCGGCGTTCGAGCGCATTCTTTTCGATCATAATCCAACCTCCCTTATATATCCACTCGTATCGTATCACAAAACGCCCTGTTTCCAAAAGGTTTACGATTGAATCTGTGCTTTTTGATCTTTGAATGTAGTATACTGATTACATAGTTTGGAAATAGTTGTTGAGGTGGATTATGCTAGTTAGTCTGATGGTACCCTGTTATAACGAGCAGGAAGCGCTTCCCTATCTTTATGATGCACTGTGCAAAGTTACAGCCGAGTGCAGCCAGTATGAATTTGAACTGATCTTCGTAAATGACGGAAGCAAAGACAATACTCTAGGCGTTCTCAAAGAAATGGCCGCAAAGGATGACCGCATCCGGTATATCTCTTTTTCCAGAAACTTCGGAAAAGAAGCCGCCATGTATGCAGGTCTTGCTGCTGCCAAGGGAGAATGGATCGGACTTCTCGATGCAGATATGCAGGATCCGCCGTCACTTCTTCCGCAGATGTTTGAATCTCTCGAAAAGGATGAGTGCGATATCGTCGCGACCCGCCGTGTTTCGAGAAAAGGCGAACCGCCGATCCGAAGCTGGTTTGCCCGCCGTTTCTACCATCTGATCAACAAGTTCACGGACGTTGAGATCGTCGATGGCGCCAGAGACTTCCGCGTCATGAGACGTCCGGTCGTCGATGCGATCCTTTCACTCGGCGAGCGTCAGCGCTTCAGTAAAGGTATCTTCGCCTGGGTCGGTTTCCGGACCAAATGGCTCGAGTATGAGAATGTCGAGCGTGTCGCCGGCGAAACAAAGTGGTCGTTCTGGAAGCTTTTCCGCTATGCGATCGAAGGTATCGTATCCTTTACCACCGCACCTCTTCGTATAGCGATGATCGTCGGATTCCTTACATCTTTCGGCGCTTTCATCTATTTGCTCTACTACTTCATCCACGCTTTGATCTACCAGATCTGGGACCTGGGCGGTATGGTACTGATGGCACTCGGCATCATTGGTGAGTATCTCGCGAAGACTTACATCGAAGTCAAGAACCGTCCGCTGTATGTTATCGCAGAAGATAACAAAAAGGACGAGGAAACGAAGTAATTCATCCCTGTTTTTGCGCAGAAATAAACCTTCTCGCGCTGGTCCTCGGGCGAAAGCCCTGCGGAGGCGTGTCGAAGGTTTTTTCTTGCGCAAATTCTGATAGATGAATTACTTCGTTACGGTGACTTTCTTCATCTTCTGTTCGCTCAGCGGACGATCTGCTCTGTCTGTAGGTGTAGCTGCGATCTGATCGAC
>ONFC01000080.1 GCA_900317035.1 uncultured Eubacteriales bacterium | reverse complement strand
GATCTCTTCGGCTGGTTTCTATTATTGTTGTAGATCTCGTCGTCGTCCTTATCCTTCGGAGGGAATCCGCCGCCGAAGCCGCCGCGGTTTCCACCACGGTTTCCGTTAAAGCCGCCATTATTCGGACGTCCGCCCTGCGGTCTGTCGGAATGATACGAGGAACCGGATCTCTGTCCGCCCTGATATCCGCCGGTTCTTCCACCGTCTCTCGGGCGTACGAAAGTAGATGTCTCACGTGTATAACCTGCGGAAGGTGCTTTTACTACAGCAGAACTAAGCTTCGGAGCTTCCTTAACGGGCTCCTTCGGTGCTTCTTTTGCAACTTCCTTCGGGGTCTCCTTCGGAGCTTCCTCTGCCTTTGCCTTGACTTCTTCCTTCGGAGAAGTTTCTTTCTTTTCAGGCTCAGCCGGAGCTTCCGCCGGTTTCTCTTCTTTTACCGCTTTCGCTGCCTTGGCAGGAACCTTCTCTTTTGCAGGCTCATCCGCTTTTGCTGCCTTTGTGGCCTTTGCTGTGGTCTTCTTCGGAGCTTCCTCGGTCTTTTCGACAGGAGCTGCCTTCGGGGCTTCCTTCGGAGCTACTGCTGCCTCTTCCTTCTTCGGAGCCTCAGCAACAGCTGCTGCCTCTTTTTCCGGAGCCGGTGTTCCTTCTTCAACCGGAGGTTTCTTGGCCTTTTTGTTTACACGGCCGACACGGAGAGTCTTCGTTCCGGAAATACCGCTGACGGTCTTCTGTGGAACCATCGACTCCGTCTTGTTCTGTGTAGAGTCTTCCGTCTTGGATGTTTTCTTCTCTTTTTCTGCCATCATTTCCTCCTGTTTATTCCGCAGATCCTGCGGCCTTTTCGTTCTTACTCAGTTCATCGATCAGGGTGGTAAGTTTCCCTCCCATTCCCGGATCGAGTATCGCAATCGCGATCCTGTGATCCTTTCCGATCGCTCTTCCCAGTTCCTCTGCTGTCGCAAAAGTCCTAAAAGTCACCTCTTCGTCTTTTGCCACCCGTGCGAGCTTTTCCTTCTGCTTTTCCGAGCCGTCTTCCGAGAGGATCAGAAGTTCTGCAGCTCCGGATCGCATCGCCAGCTCGACGGCATCAAAACCGGATGTCAGGATGCCTGCCCGGAACGAAAGCCCGATCGAGCTCAGCACCCTTTCTTTTGTCACCGGACGTTCCTTCTTCATGTTTCCGGACCGTCCTCCTTCAGTTTATCCAGCTGCGGCTGGATCGTATCGGGATCCACCTTGCGGTGAAGCCCCCGGTCGAACTGTGAATGCTCGACCGCTTTCTTCATGCACTCCGGGTTATGGCAGACATAGGCGCCTCTTCCGGGCATTCTCCCCGTCGGATCCACCTGGACCGTACCGTCTGTAGAAGCCACGATACGGATCAGATCCTTCTTGGCAAACCGCTCGCGGCAGCTCACGCACATTCTCATGGGTATCTTCTTCGCCATAGTTCCAGGGTCCTGTCTTTCTCATGCTTCTTCGCCGGACTCAGAGCCCTCGTCATCCGCAACAGTGAAGTTCGCAACGAAATCGTTCTGAACCATCTGCTGGAACTGGGATGTGCTCTTGATGTCGATCTTCCAGCCGGTAAGTCTTGCAGCAAGACGTACGTTCTGGCCGGAACGGCCGATCGCCAGAGAATACTGCTGATCCGGTACAACTACCTGAGCGTTCTTCTCCTGTGTGCCGTCTTCGTTTGTGATGATCTCTGCATCTACGCGCTCAACCTTCGCCGGAGAAAGGGCGTTGCTGATATAGACCGCCGGATCATCGGAATATGCGATAACATCGATCTTCTCGTTGCCGAGCTCGTCCATGATCGCCTGGATACGTGCACCTCTCTGGCCAACGCATGCGCCAAGCGGATCTACGTCCGGATCTCTGGAGATAACCGCAACCTTGGAACGGGAGCCTGCCTCACGGGCAACGGATACGATCTCGACGATACCGTCGTGGATCTCCGGAACTTCCTTCTCGAGGAGCTTCTTTACGAGGTTCGGGTGACTTCTGGAAACGATGATCACCGGACGCTCCTTCTGTGTTTCCACTCTGAGGATAAGGAACTTCATTCTCTTGTTGAAAGAATAATCCTCATCCTTTACCTGCTCCTGTCTCGGAAGTGTAGCTTCTGCACGTCCGATGTCAACAAATACGAAACGATTATCGGATCTCTGGATGACTCCGCTTGCCAGCTCACCGATCTTATCGGAGAACTCGGACTGGATACGGTCATTTTCTGTATCACGAAGTTTCTTGCTGATTGCAGCCTTAGCAGCACCTGCTGCCAGACGTCCGAGAGACTCTACATCGATCGTCATCTCGATGGTGTCGCCCTCTTCCAGATCCGGGTCGATCTCTTTTGCCTCAGCAAGGGAGATCTGTGTCTTCGGGTTAGTAACCTCAGAAACAACTTCTACGACTTCATAGACGTACATATCACCGGTCTCACGATCGATCTCGGCAAAAACCTGCTCGTTCTGCTTTGCATCAGAGAACTCTCTCTTAAATGCCGCTACGATTGCTTCCTCGATTGCCTCGAAGAGTACTTCCTCATCGATGCCTCTTTCTTTTGCCAATGCGTGGATCGCCTGCAACAGTTCTTCGTTTTTCATAAACTTTCTCCTTTATCGCGTTTTGTTGCCAAAATTAAAACCTTAGTGTTCTCTGTGCCTTACTGATCTTCGACCACTCGAGTTCGAGCGTTTGCTCTCCGACCTTCAGCACCAGCCCCTCTTCCCCGGCACTTTCGATAATGCCTTCGATATGTTTATTTCCATCGATCGGAGCGAACAGGGAGACCTCGATCTCTTCGCCGATATGACGGACATAGTCCGAAAGCGAAGCAAATGGTCTCGTCGCTCCCGGAGAGGAGACTTCAAAATAATCCGGATCCGCATGCAGTTTTCCTTCAAGTGCCTGATCGACTTCCCTGCTGACTGCCTCGCAGTCCTCGATCGAGATGCCGCCGCGCTTGTCGATAAAGATCCGAAGGAAGTAGTACTGTCCTTCTTTCTTGTACTCACAGTCCACGAGGTCAAAACCCATCGACTTTACGATCGGCTCTGCCAGTTCAAATGCTTCCTGTGCGACTTTAGATCTTCCCGCCATGTTTCCTCCATGCTTTCTGATAAACAAAAGAGCGGGCCAAGACCCACTCTAAAATGTCAAATCTATTCTAGCAATAGTATGTTAACACTAAAAACTATATAATGCAACGCTTTTGCGCGTTTTTAATGTAATAATATAGAAAAAGCTACACTTTCACACTCCTTTGTTTTATTTACACAATTTTCACTATCTTTTTCACAGAATCGCTATTCAAATTATCCAAGTTATCATGTAGAATATAAGTAATCCAAATCAAAAGCGTTGGATAATCAACAAAACAAGGAGATGATGCCAATGATAAAGGTAATTGCAGGTGAAAAAGGAACAGGAAAGACAGCGCAGCTGGTTGAGGACATCAACGAGCAGGCGACAACAGACAACAACATCGTATGCATTCAGAGAGGACACCGCCTCGACCGTCTTTTAAAGTATAGAGTACGTCTCGTAGACCTCGATGAATATCCGGTAGAGGGTTTCGAACAGTTCCTCAGTTTCGTAGCCGGTATTTGCGCCAAGGATTATGACGTCACACATATCTATGTAGACAGCATCCTCAAGATCACAGGCGAAACAGATTACGAAAGATTCGGACAATTCCTGGACAAGTTTAATGCATTCCTGGGAGAAAAAATTACTGCGACAATTATCTGCAGCCGTGCAGCCGACGTTCTTCCCGAGAGCGTAACCAAGTACTGCTGAGCCTTACATAAAGCATCCAAAACTGAATATTGAACGAAGGACCGTCGGAAGGCGGTCCTTTTCTTTTGCTACGGATTTCCAAAATCGTTCCACTTTTACGCCTGTTTTTGGAAATCTGCGAGAAAAAATAGAAATCACGCACAAAAAAGAACCGGCCTTTCGACCGGTCCTTCTGTTAACTTAGGAATTTGCCAAGCAATTCTCAGCTGAGACTTACGGCTTCGGCTCGCCGCACTCGCCGCAGAACTTACCGGTGTTGCCGGTTGCTCCGCACTTAGGGCATGTCCAGCCTGCATTCTCTACCGGCTTCGGCTTGCCGCACTCAGCGCAGAACTTACCCTTGTTGCCAGTAGCACCGCACTCACATGTCCAGCCAGCATCCTCTACCGGCTTCGGCTTACCACACTCAGCGCAGAACTTGCCCTGGTTGCCTGTTGCGCCGCAAGCACATGTCCAGCCTGCTGCCGGAGCTGCAGCTACCGGAGCCGCCGCTGCCTGCTGCTGCTGCATCATCTGCTGCTGCTGGAGGAATGCCATACCCTGGTTGCCCGGGTTCATTGCACTACCATTGAATCCACCAACAAGGCCAAGACCCATCATAGCGTTACCGGCACCAGCCTGGTTGCCTGCAGCTGTCTTCATAGCATCGACGGAACCCTTGATCTGGTAACCAGCAGCCATCTGCGGGTTGTTACCAAACATAAGACCATCGTCCATGTCCTGGATTCTCTTTCTGGACTCATCGTCAGGTGTAACAGACATAACTGCTACTTTCTCAACGATCATACCACGGCCCTGGAGCCAATCCTCGTCCAGAACTTCGTTCATGTACTTCGCAAGTTTAACCTGCTGGGACTGGAGTCTGTTGTACTGAACTTCTTCTCCGCCGGCACCCATCTTGTTGAGTGCTTCGCCTAAGTACATCAGGAACTCAGCCTTTGCCTGACCAGGCTGGCCGTTCTTGCCCATCAGCTCGTCGCGGCGATAATCACCGGCAACGTTACCTGCGATGTTCTTGAAGAATGTAACCGGATCTACGATCTTGAACGAGAATGTACCGTTCATTCTGATGTAGATACCACGATATGTCGGATCATCATACGGAAGCGGTGCTGCTGTGCCGAACTTGTTATCGACCATCTCGAGCATGTTTACGAAGTAAACTCTCTGCTGAGTAAGAGCCTCACCACCGGCCTTAATACGGTTCCAGATATCAGCACAGGACTTCTTTACACCATTGAGGAATCCGCTTGTACCGAAGCATGTCGGAGCGGAAGATGTATCCCATGTGTACATACCTGCTTCAGTTGTAAAGTCAACAACACGTCCGTTATCAACCAAGATAAGAGCGGTTCCCTCCGGAACTGCGATCTTGGAGCCATTAGAAATGATCTCCGCGTCACCCTTGTTGCTGCCATTACGCATTACTTTCGCACCGCGGCGAAGAAGTACTTCCTGACCCAGAGAGTCGCATGTGAAGAACTCAAGATACTGATCTCTTAAGTTTCCGCCAACAGCCTGGAATGCAGCTTTAATTAATCCCATTTTAATCTCCTCCCTACAAGAAAAAATTTTCAGATCTCGATCAACTTATTGACAAGCCAGATTCGCATATCAACTGTTTTTATCGCTGTGCCGCAATATGGACAGACGTCCGAACCCAGATGCTGTACCGGGGCACCGCAATGAGGACAGGTGAAACCTACTCCCTTAATGTCTTCCGACTGGAGCCGCTCTGCGTCCAGTATATTGACTACTTTCACGTTGTAGCGGGTCTGCGTCGGAGTCGCTCGATTGCCTGATATAAATTTACCATTTCTTTCCTGGTATTGCAAACATTGTAACGAATATTGGAAGGTAATTTCCACCGTGGATGCAGTCCTTTCATAGGCGTTAATTCCGCCTTTATGCACTATTATGTCACGGTAAATCAGAGATTTGTTTTCCGCCCTGGCTCCTTGCACCCTGTGCCAGAGATCTTCGGACAGTGAACGGGTCACTCCGATACCGCATTCCGGCAGCTGTTTCTGGATCCGGTCGATGGTATCACCGTTATTCCCGAACGTCATATCCGTCAGCAGATCGAGGCTCTTGACCAGGACCGCCTGGGCCGCGCTCTGCATCTGTGACAGGCTCAGATCCGGGAAGTCCTTACTGATCCTCGGAATCAAGGCAGCAGACAGATCGGATACTGACTTCGGTGTCGCCATTTCCTGAGACATATTGAAGTCCTCCGGGCCGACCTTTCCTTCCCGCACTTCCTGCTTCACTCCGGAATAGATCTGTCCGAGAAGCGAATTTTTCAATGCTCTTCTTGCTTTTCTGACCATCCCGGCCACACCGAGGATCACCAGAAGTCCTCCTGCGACACAAAGTCCGATGATCGTTAGATTTCCACCCGGCATACTGTTACCCTCCTGTTGTCTTCAATATCTTCCCGAAAAGCACTCATCCCCAAGTACAAGTGCTTTTCCCGCAGTTTAATATGTATACAGTACCTTACGATCCATGCGGAGGACCGGGATACCGGCCGGAGTCTTCTCTTTCCAGGACTCCGGAAGCACATTATCAAGGCCCGTCTGGTACACGAGCGGGATGCCCGTGAGCTTCGACGCCTCAAGAACGACCTGCTCGCCCTCAATGAGTTCTTCCTCCGTCGTATCCTCGAGAAGGTTCGAGTTGTTGATGAATCCCGAGATCGGAAGACGTGCCGCCTCCGAAAGCTCCGCGCACATCTGGCGGATGCCCTCCGGATCCGAAGTAAACGGACGGAACGCATTTACGACCATAAAGACACGATACTCGATCTTCTGGAAACGGCTGAGCATCGCGCCGAGAACGCGCGCGCCCAGATCCTCGCCGCCGATGTCAAAGACCGCGACAGTATCCGGCATATCGAAGGCGGAATAGACTTCGCCCGAGAGCGCCGGCACATCGACGTTCGTATTGGCATACTCCGGTACGATCACGTGAATGCCTTCCGCCTCGAGTGAATCCTTCGCATCTGCGGAACGGTAATACGGATTCACGATATCAAGGTCCGCCAGCATGACCTTTGCCGACGGGTCTTCCTGCTTCAGCATATGGGCAAAGTGGACCGATACCTCGGACTTGCCGCTGCCATATGCGCCGACAAAAACATACAAGCGCACTTTTTTGTTAGTATCTTCGCTCATTTCATTTCCTCATATAAAGAGAATTCGGATGGTGTGAGATCACACCACCCGAACATTAGAATACCATTTCTTATAGGAATTGACCACTTCAAGATAGAACCGGTATAAGCGCGTCTATCTTTCAGGAAAGCAGATCAGGCGCCTCTGAATACGCGGACAAAAACGTCTTCCTGCGCTGCTCCGTCAAGAGTCGCTTCCCACTCGTCTGCATCATAGCTCAGATCCACACGGACATAGACCTCTTTTGTCTGATCCTTGTCTATGACCTTGAACACCTCGAAGGATTTGTCTGCTTTGCCTTTTCTGTCCGTTAATACCGGCCACAAACTCGTTCCCGCCTTAAGCGTAACGGAACCCGTCTTCTCAAGTGTTTCCGGATCGACCTGATCGACTTTCAGCTCCTTCTTAAGGCAGGGGAAGATCTGTCCGTAATAGCTGACAAGTGATACCGTTTCATCATCCGTGACCGGCATACCCTGATCATCGATGTGATAGACAGCCGAATAAGTTTCGAGTCCGACTACATAAACTTCATCAACAAGTTCTACATGATCCGGATCGAAATTCTCCCACGGAGCCATCTTCCACTTTCCGGCACCGTCTTTCTGCTCGACATTCTTTCCGACGATCTCAAAGATGTCGATCGACATGCGGTCATCTTCGCCGCCGACCCAGATATAGAGGAAATTCTTTCCGTGTGTATGGATAAGCATGAGCGTATCTGCTGATTCGTCTCCGTTGGAGTTCGATGTATCTACTTTTGTTTCCTGATCATCGATCTTGATGGTAAAAGAACCCATCTCGTAGTACTGCTTTCCTTGATCAATATCCACATAGATCTTCTCGGTCTTTCCATCCCCGTCGAGATCCCAGTAGAAATCCTCTTTCGGAGAGATGTGAAGAACATAGTTCTCAGGAAGCGAATCGAAGTATTCACCATTCAGCACATCTTCATTTCCGATGTAGGCGATGTGTGCAGGCGCATACGAGTAACTTCTGGTAATCGTCTGATCGAAATAAACAGTGATGCCGGAATAATCGATCGTAAAAGGAACATCGTCCGCATTCAGCGCGGCCAGCACATCTGCTTCCTTGATCGTCTCTAAATCATACTCTGTCATATTTGCCATGATCTGTTCTTTTGCCATCTCGACAAGGCGCGCCTTATCCTTGACCACTTCGGAAAGAGCAATTTGTTTTCCTGTCGCTGTATCGTAGTTGATCAGATTCTTAGAGCTCAGGTCCTTTTCATTATCCTGATTCAGCGGGAGCGGATAATAGACTGTAGTGATTCTCTCGTCCGCGCGGAGAACGACCGGAAGAAGATTCTCTTCTGCCTCGATTCCGTAGGGCTCAGTACCGAGTTTTTCCGCATATTCCTTCTTGCGGCCCTCGAGATACTCCTTGGCGTTCGGGATGATCTTTTCGTAGTCTTCCTTCACCGCCTCATTGATCTTTCCTGCGTTATCTCCGGAGAAGACCGGCAGACCGCTGAAACCATAATAGAACTCGATGCAGTTATATCCTGAGATGTCTTCACTCGAGAAATCCTTAGAAAGGAAGGTAAACGCTTCTTCCTTCTCGATCTCATAAGAAAGATAGCCGACCTTTTTAAATGCCGGAGCATCGTAAGAGACCGGGTCAACTTTTGACGTATCTGTCGGTTCTGCCGACGTTTCCGTTTCTTTTTCCGAAGTGGTTGCAGATGTCTCGGAAGAAGACGCCGTTGTTTCACTTTCAGTTGAAGATTCGGAAGCCTTTTTCGAGCACGCACAGAAAAGCACTGACATTGCGAGCACTGCCGCTATTACTGACTTTTTCATAGTAAAATACCTCTTCCCAAATGATTTGATTGCCATCTGAGAAGAAGTATATCACTAAATTACTTTGGATTTCAAAATATTAAATAGTTTTTCACTACCGGGGCGGAGTTCCTTTATCTCAACTCCGCGATCGTGACACCATCTTCGCCTTCACCGAAGGTTCCGAGACGATGGGACCGGACGCGCTTGTCTTTCTTCAGGAACTGGTCGACTGCAGATCTCAGAGCACCTGTGCCCTTGCCGTGTACGATACGGATATTCTCGATATTACTGATGACACAGTCATCCAGATAGCGGTCAAGTGTGTGAAGCGCTTCATCGACCGTCATTCCGAGAAGCTGGATCTCGGGCATCATCGACGACTTCTTGGCAAGACGGATCTTCTCCGCAGAAGAAGACGATGTGCGGCGCGGTTCTTTTCTCGAACGGGTGGCATTCTTCTTCACTTCTTCTTTCTTCGGATATCTCAGCGAATCCGCAGCGACCGTGAGTTTCAGAACGCCGGAAGAAAGGATGCAGTTGCCGCCTCTGTCCGATCCCTTAATGACGATACCGGTGACATCGAGTGTCGGAGAGTAATAAAGTCCGCCCTCGCGGATCTTGTCCGGTTTCTCGCCGGGGAT
>ONFC01000019.1:27381-29075 GCA_900317035.1 uncultured Eubacteriales bacterium | reverse complement strand
GGCCGGAATGGATGTTCTTGTTTTTGAAAAGGGAAGCATTTATAAACCGGAAGACGGAACGATCCTTCATTGCTTATGCAGGAAGTAAATTCAAGTTTGTAGAGATCCTTATCTTTAAATATAAATGAGGATTCGGGATTTGTGAGGATTATATGGAAAAAGCAACGAGAAAAGAATTATTCAGAGTAGCGAAGGATATGGCGCGGGCTCCGTTTCACGGAACGTTTGACGGGCTGCCGTCCAATCTTGCGCCGATTGTGCGATTGTTTCCGACGTGGAGCGTCAAGGAAGCGGACGGGTTATGGTGCGCGGCGTTTGTGTATTATTGCTGCACGGAAGCGGGATTCGAGATTCCGTACAGACCCAATGAATGCAAAACCTGTCATCTGGCGGCATGCTTCGGTTGGGAGGAATTTGCCATCAACGATCAGCGGATTGAATACCATAGAGGCGCGGAAGAGTTTGTTCCGGAAGCGGGAGACATTGTCATTTATGACAGAGTATTCGAGAACAGAGAGCACGATCATATGGGGATCATCCTTGAGAAACGGGAGCATACGATTATTGCCGCGGAAGGAAATATTAACAACAAGTCCGGAATCATTGAGCGATCAATCGACGGACATATCCGGGCGTATATTCGAATTCCGGATGGATATCAATACAGTTCGGCAGAGTGACAGATTCAAGTTTATAGGGTTGATGCCATAGTCGAGAAGAAATGATGTATGATATACAGAATTGATGGTTGAGGAGGATTGGCTGCAGTCATGAAGATAGGTATTATCTGTGCAAGTGAAAACGAATTGGACCCTTTTTTTGATGATTTTCAGGAGCACTCTGTCGTTGAAAAAGCAAAGCTAAAAATCCATATCGGTAAAATAGGCGAACATGATGTTGTGTTGCTTTACTGTGGAGTGTGTAAGGTCAATGCGGCAATCGCTGCGCAGATTGTAATTGATGATTTCAATGTTGATGCAATCATCAACGCCGGTGTGGCAGGCGGGATGGATAGCAGACTCGGAATACTTGATACGGTCGTTTCAACGGAAGTCGCGTATCATGATGTCGCGTCAGAAATTTTGACAGAATATCATCCCTGGATGAAATCCGTATTTTTCGCTGCTGATGAAAACCTTCTGAAAATCGCAAAGGACGTTGCTGAACGTATTCAAACAAAGGGGAAAATATATTTTGGCCGAATGGTAACCGGAGAGGCTTTTATTTCAGATGACGGGCGGCAGGAGATTATGGACGCGTTCAATCCTTTGTCGGTTGATATGGAGACCGGAAGCATCGCACACGTCTGCTATGCGAATTCGATACCGTTTCTGGCAATTCGGAGTATTACCGATACCGCAGACCACAGTGGATCCGAGTTCTTTGAAATGAACTGCAAAGAAGCGTCGCGGATAGCAAAGGATTTTACGGTGGAGGTTATCAGAAGCGAGCAATAAAAGGAGTTGGCAAATGAGCCAAATTGTTGAAAAAATAGTGATGATCTCAAATACTTGGTAAAAGAAAAATATGACAGAATAATGGCCGCCAAATGCGAAGATGATATAAAAGCACTGGGATATTCGGTGTGAAGGAAAGTTATCTCTTGAATTTATCGTTCCAAACATTAGTTGACTATCTGGTGTAAGTGTGCGAAAATGCCTGAAAACAACGAGGTGTTTAGTGTGATTAAGGTG
>ONFC01000019.1:0-27366 GCA_900317035.1 uncultured Eubacteriales bacterium | reverse complement strand
GATCGCCGATGGCCGAGTATATTTTTAAGGATATGACCGAGAAATTGGGCATTTCCGACCGGTTCCATATTGAGTCCCGTGCGACGAGTACAGAGGAGATCTGGGGCGATGTGGGAAACCCTGTGTATCCGCCGGCAAGGGATGAACTGAAGAGGAGAGGGATCGGGAAGACTCCTTATACTGACTTTACGAAGAAACGTGCACAGCAGCTGAAGAAATTGGAATATGACGAGTATGACTTTTTGATCGGCATGGACAGTATGAATATGAGAAATATCGAGCGGATGACCGGCCATGAACGGGGCGACGGGAAGATCTGGAAACTTCTGGAGTTTTGCGGGTCAGATAAGGATGTGAGTGATCCGTGGTACACGGGACGTTTTTCGGAAGTGTACGATGAGTGTGTCATGGGTTGTGAAGGTTTACTAACCTATCTTAAAGATCAGAAGATACTTTAGTGCAAAAACAGGACAAAAAAACGATATCGTTTTTCTGATTGTTCACTTATAATTTACTGGCACACCAAAAGAAGGTGTGCCTTTTTACATGTGAGAAGACCTTCTTGCCCGGTAGGGAGTTTCCGGTGCAATGATTGAGACGAGAAAAGATGTATGGCGAATAAAAATGTAACCGATATGACGGTGGGAAATCCTACCCGACATATTCTGAAGTTTACGATCCCGCTTCTGATCGGAAATCTCTTTCAGCAGCTTTATAATATGGTGGACTCGATCGTTGTAGGACGATTTGTAAGTGCGCATGCGCTGGCGGCAGTCGGTGCCTGCGGATCTCTGAATTTCCTGTTCTTTTCGCTTAGCTCGGGTCTTGCTGTAGGTATCGGCGTTATCGCGTCACAGTACTTCGGTGCCGGGGATGAGAAACAGCTGAAGAAGACGATCGCTAACTCGATCTATGTTCTTTCTTCCTCGGCACTTCTGGTAACGCTGATCGGCCTGATATTTGCCGGACCGATCCTGCGGCTTTTAAACACTCCGGACGTGTATATCGCAGATTCGATCAATTACTTCAGGGTAACAAGTATCGGTATTATCGGAGTTGCATTTTATAATGGCGTGGCCGCACTTCTCCGAGCAATTGGAGATTCGAAAACTCCACTATATTTCCTGATCCTTAGTAGTATCGTCAATGTCTGTCTCGACCTGGTATTCGTTCTGGCTTTTGATATGGGCGTTGTCGGCGTGGCACTGGCAACGATCATCGCGCAGGCGGTCTCTGCTGTAGCTTCGATGATCTATGCGTATCACAAAGTCAGCTACTTTAAGTTGAGTAAGACTGACCTGAAACCGGACCGTTCGATGATCAAAGACTCATTCCGCCTCGGATCCCCTGTGGCGATGCAGAACTCCATGATCGCTGTTTCCTGTATCGCACTTCAGGCGGTAGTTAACGGTTTTGGACCGGATGTTGCCTCGGCATATACCATCGGCGGACGTATCGAACAGCTCGTGCAGCAGCCGTATAGTTCACTCGGTATGGCGCTGACTTCTTATTCCGGTCAGAATATCGGTGCGAAGAAGCAGGAGAGAGTAGTGGAAGGCTTTCGAAAAGCGACGCTCATCGTCCTTTGTTTCAGTGTGATCATGCTTCCGCTGTTCTTTTTCTTCGGAAAATTCATCTGCAGTATCTTCGTAACGGAAACCGATGCGGCGGCTGTTATTTCTTTAGGAAGCCGTGCACTGAAGATCACGAGTCCTTTTTACTTCGCACTCGGAATGATCTATGTTCCGCGTGCGGTATTAAACGGATGCGGCGACACCGGCTTTGCCATGATCAACGGTCTTACGGAGGTTGTCTGCCGAATCGTGTTTGCCAATGTTTTCACCCGGATCCCGGTCTTCGGGTACTGGGGGATCTGGATGACGACCGGCCTTACGTGGGCGGTGACGGCGATCGTCTGTGTCATGCGTTACCGGGGCGGGAAGTGGCGTTATAAGGCACTGGAACACTAAAGATTTTTGGATTTTTCCTCCTTTGTGGTATAATAATTAGACCTTTTGTGCTTTTTCCAAAAGCGAAAAAACATAATCAAAAGGATGGGAGGAAATACTTATATGGACATGAAAAAAATCGCTGAGTTTTCTTCGAAACAGCAGTCAGTCTGCGTGAAGAATGATACGATCGATGATGCACTTTTTGAAAAGTACGGTGTTAACCGAGGTCTTCGTGACATTAACGGTAAGGGTGTTTTGACCGGCCTTACGCGAATATCCAAGATCGTTTCCTTTACTTCCGGACCCGATGGGAAGCAGGTACCCTGCCCGGGTGAACTGTGGTATCGCGGATACAACATCAAGACCCTCATCAAGGAACTGGGTGAGAATGAATTCGGATTTGAAAAAACTGCGTATCTTCTGCTTTTCGGTGAGAAGCCGACAGAGAGCCAGCTGAACGAATTCCAGGACATCCTCGACGAGAGCAGAAGTCTGCCGACAAACTTTACTCGAGATGTCATCATGAAAGCACCCAGTAAAGACATCATGAACTCTATTACCAGAAGTGTGCTTACGCTCGCTTCGTATGACGAGTCTTCCACAGACTCCCAGCTGGAGAACAGCATCAAGCAGTGCATCCAGCTGATTGCGCAGTATCCGATGCTCTCGGTATACAGTTATCATGCGTATAACCACTATGATAACGATGAGAGCATGTATATCCATCGTCCGAGAAAAGGAAGATCAACTGCGGAGAATTTCCTGGCGATGCTCCGTCCGGATCAGAAGTACACGGCTTTAGAGGCTAAGGTTCTCGACGTTGCCCTGATGCTTCACATGGAGCACGGCGGCGGCAATAACTCGACCTTTACGACTCGTGTCGTTACCTCTTCCGGTTCCGATACGTACTCTGCGATGGCAGCGGCGATGTCTTCGCTGAAAGGCCCGAAACACGGCGGTGCGAATATCAAAGTCGTGGAGATGATGGACGATCTGAAGGAACACGTAGATAACTGGGAAGACCGCGTAGCCATTAAAAACTACCTGATGAAGATCCTGCAGAAGGATGCCTTTGACAAAAGCGGCCTGATCTATGGTATGGGTCATGCGGTCTATTCCATGAGTGATCCGCGTGAAGAAGTCCTGAATGCTTTCGTTGAGAAACTGGCGAAAGAGAAGGGAATGGAGAAGGATTACATCCTCTATAAGAACGTTGAGGAACTTGCTCCGGAAGCCATTGCTGAGACAAGAAGGATCTTTAAGGGCGTAAGTCCGAACGTTGACTTCTATAGCGGCCTTGTCTATAAGATGCTGAATATTCCGCCGGAACTCTATACGCCGCTTTTCGCAACCGCACGTATCGTCGGCTGGAGCGCACACCGTATCGAAGAACTGATCGGCATGAACAAGATCATCCGCCCGGCATATAAGAGTGTCATGGAAGAAATCGGGTAAGATCACTTCCTGTACAATCCAATTATCTTGCACTGAAAGAAACCGCCTGACATTGAAATCAGGCGGTTTTTCTGCTATTATCATGCTGTGGGAGAAAATAAGGAATGTATGCCCTGAAGCATTCCTTCGGAGGGTAAATGGTTATGAGAAGAAGTCGTTGGTGTGGCATCTTATGCTCGCTTCTGATTTGCTCCATCGTTCTTATGGGACTTGATCTCGCTTTTTTAGGCGGAAAGGTCTCTGCTTCGACCCGCGAAAAACTTGCTGCGCCGCCTAAAGAGGGGATGTCTGTCAGCGTTTCTACCAATAGTAATGCTAATGGCAGTTTGCGATTTGGCCTGAAGCTTTCAGGATGCGAATATTGTAAAAGAGCTACGATCGATGTTTCACTGAATAAAAACGGTATCAACTATACTCAAGGATATCACGGAGCGGCGAATTATGTAAATCCCACCGGTGGCGGACGCGGTAATCAGGCGCACTCCGTCAGTGCATCATCGATTACCATTACCACAACGGATGCACAGTTCCTGAGGGGAGAAAAAGAAGTGGTATTTACTGTATCTGTAAATACTGATGCGGTAGTATCATCTGCTGTTATCACCTCTGTCGAAGAATATACGGATACTGCCAGCATGACACTTCCTGGAGATGGAAAAAGCAATACTGTAAAGTTTTCTTATGTGAATATGTCGGGTACGTCAGCAGATCTTCAGCTGGTAAGTGTACGTGAAGTAAATGGAAAACCTGCCAATATCAAAGCCGAGTGCAGCGGAAATAACTGCACCATTACTTTGACCACGGCGGATCTTTCGCCTATCAATAATCATGAAGTTGAGGTGACCGTGAGAGGAAAGGCAAACATCGATCTTCACTACGCCCGCGGAATTAGCTATGGGTATATCGAGCCAACACCAACCCCGACTCCGACACCAAGCCCAACTCCGACGCCGTCCCCAACGCCAACACCATCTCCGACACCAAGCCCGACTCCGACACCGGAGGCAACGGCCACACCTACACCTGCTCCTACGGCTACACCTACTCCGAAGCCGACAAGAACGCCCACACCGAAACCGTCAGAGACAGAGCTTTCGGAGACTTCAGAGGAAAGCTCATCCGAAGAGACCACAGAGGAAACGACGACGGTGATCGTTCCTGCGGTCGTCGATACGCAGCCGAGTGATACAGAACCGACGGATGCACCGACAGATACGACGCCTTCAGAACCTTCTGAAACTTCTGCGGCAATCAAGCCTGCTAAGAAATCCGGTTCGGCAGATTACTCCTCCTTTATCTGGCTGGGAGTAATTGCAGTATTGCTGCTTCTTATATATCTTCGCTATCACCATCTGTCGAAGAAGGGAATGTCTTTCCCGGATATATGTAAGAACTTTATTCCCATAGGTGGGGGAATATCGAAGTCCGGATCTTCGAAAAAAGCAGACAATTACAAACTGGACGGGCCTCAGCCTGAGGTTAAGAACGGATATCTGCAGAAACCTACGGTTGGAGCGGCTGCCGCGCAGGCATACCGGCCTGTGCGCTCGAATACATCTACTGCCGCTCCGTCTGCAGCACGTAAGCCATCCGCATCTGCAAACAATGCGGCGGCCCCTGCCAAAGCGGCGGCTTCGACCGTAACGGCTCCTTCCAAAGCAGCAAGACAGCCTCGGGTAAATGCGCCGGATCCTGAACTGCATGAGATGGTGCTTCGCCAGAGAGAGCTGGAACAGAAACTGAAAGAGCTTTCGTCGGAGAAAAAGAATATATTTGGTGATGATGCGCCAAAACCTGACAACTGAGGAGTGTGACGGAAATGAGAAAAGGACGCTGGAGCAGAATACTGGGTGTATTCCTTGGGATGACAATGATCGCTGTCATGATCTGTGTATTCCCGGTAACGTCGGGAAAACTGTTTGCCGGCTCCAGTGCTGCCGGAAATGGCGTCTGCTATATCTCGTTTTCTGATCGCGATGCGGATAGTGTCAAAGCACAGATCGTCACTAAGAATTATAATTCCGGTGAGATCGTTACTGCATACTTCAATATGTCAATGACGGAGATTCAGATAGGTGCTTTCCCGGATGGGGCAAAACTTGTTGAATATAATTCGCAGAGCGGACGGCTTGTCGTCAGTATCCAGGGCAAAAACGGTAATCCGAACGGATCGTATTCTTTTATGATTCTCGGTACCAATATTAAGGATCTGACTGCAAAGCTTCAGATGGCCGCTGCAAAACCGGGAGATGGACCGGGTGCTCCGGGAGAAGGTCCTGGAGGCGGCCCCGGCGGTCCCGGCGGTGGACCGGGAGAAGGCCCGGGAGGACCAGGTGGACCCGGGGCAAATCCGGGTGAGGGACCGGGGAAGAACGACCCGAAGAAACCGGAGGAAACACAGGCAACCACTGTGACAAATACACCTACTCCTGCTCCGACCAGCACACCAGTACCGACAAATACACCGGTTCCGACGCCATCAGCAACGCCGGCACCGGCGACAGCCACGCCTGTGCCGAAGGAAACGGCTGCGCCGGCGGAAACCAGTACGGAAACGACAGTAAAGCCGGAGACATCTGCTGTTTCCGAAACCGAATTCTCAGAGACCACACTTCCGGAAACTACGGAAGTGACCATTCCGGAATCGCAGGATACTTCATCGTCAGGGGAGACGACAGAAGCGGTGGCACCGGGTGTAGTCGATCCGGCTGATAATACGGATCCTTCCAGTGACGTTTCCGATGGCCAGATAACGCCTTCCGTTACAGCTGCCGAACCGGCTTCGAAAACGACAGGAAGATCTTATCTTTGGATCTTTATTCTGCTCCTGCTGCTGGTCATTATTTATCTCCGTTACAGGCATCTGTCGAAGAAGGGAATGTCTTTCCCGGAGATCATGAAGAATTTCATTCCTGTAGGGGCGCTGATCGCGAAACTCAAGCCATCGAAGAAAGAAGATAACTATAAACTGGATGGCCCACAGCCGGAGGTCATGAACGGTTATCTGCAGAAGCCGACGGTAGGTGTCGCTGCGGCACGCGCGATCCGTCCGGTTCGATCAAATACCACATCTGCTTCGGCAGACCGGCCGAAGCCGGCACCCAAGCCTGCAGCTGCCAGACCAGCAGCATCCAGACAGGAAGGGACTGCACCTAAGACAAAGGTCGATCCTGAACTTCACGAGATCGAACTTCGTCAGAGAGAGCTGGAACAGAAGATGAAGGAGATTTCTTCCCAGAAGGAGAAACTTCCGGAATTTGAGGATGAGTAAGTCTTTTAACACGGTTTTAGGAATACTAAGGTAAAAGAAAAGAGTTGCCCAGACGAAGGCAACTCTTTTTGTGGTGACCCTAAGGAGAATCGAACTCCTGATTGCGCCTTGAGAGGGCGCCGTCTTAACCGCTTGACCATAGGGCCGCGTCACCACACACTTTTTAAGTGCATGAAAGATGATACCATAAGATTTTATGCGGTGCAAGTGTCTATTTAAGAATTGTCAAAAAAGACTTCGCATAGATGCACTATAAATGTTGTATACTTTATTTCTAAAATCGTATATACTATCAGACAGAACATATTTTCTTATTAGAAGCGAGAGACACCTATGAACGACTATATCCGCATCCGCGGCGCGAGAGAACATAACCTTCAGAATATAAATCTGGATATCCCCAGAGACAAATTTGTCGTGGTAACCGGCCTTTCCGGTTCCGGAAAATCCTCCCTGGCATTTGATACCGTCTACGCAGAGGGACAGAGAAGATATGTGGAATCTCTGTCATCTTATGCCAGACAGTTCCTGGGACAGCTCGAGAAACCTGACTTTGACAGCATCGATGGTCTTTCCCCGTCTATCGCGATCGATCAGAAGACAACCAGCAGAAACCCGAGATCTACAGTAGGTACCGTCACGGAAGTATATGACTATTTCCGTCTTCTTTATGCACGTATCGGTATTCCGCACTGCTATAAGTGCGGCAAGGAGATCGTGTCGCAGTCGATCGACCAGATCATCGAGCAGCTGATGGCCTATCAGGAAGGAACGAGACTTATCCTGATGGCGCCTGTTGTAAGAGGCCGTAAGGGAGAATTTGGGAAACAGATCGAGGAATATAGAAAAAGCGGCTATGCCAGGATCCGTCTCGATGGCGTGGTGTATGAGCTGGATGAGGAAGAGATCAAGGCGGAAAAGAATAAAAAGCACGATCTCGAAGTCGTTGTTGACCGTCTGGTAGTTCGGGAAGAATCAAGATCCCGCCTGAATGACTCCTGTGAGACCGCACTGAAACTTGCGGACGGACTTCTTCTGGTGGAGGTCCAGGTACCCTCGACCGGAGAAGACGGAGAAAGAACATACGAGACGACGGAAGTGCTTTTCTCGCAGAAACTATCCTGTCCGGACTGCGGAATCTCCGTGGAGGAATTATCTCCGAGAATGTTCTCGTTTAATAATCCGTTCGGTGCCTGCCCGGATTGCTCGGGACTCGGTTCGCATACGAATGTCGATCCGGAGCTGTGCGTACAGAATCCGGAGGCTTCTCTGAATGATGGCGCGATCCAGACGGCAGGATGGAAATTCGACGACCCGAAGAGCTGGGGCAGAGCGTTTATTGAGGCGCTGTCCGCCAGATATGAGTTTTCACTGGATACCCCGTGGAATAAGCTTCCGAAGAGGATCCAGGACATCATCCTCTATGGTAACGGCGGAGAGAAGATGATCATCGATACGTCGAACAGCATCTATCACCGTGACGGGCTTTATATGAATTCCTGGGAGGGCGTCATCCCGAGTGTGGAGAGAAGAAGCCGAGAGGCCTCTTCCGAGGAGATCAAGCAGCACTATGAGCAGTATATGACGACCACGGACTGCGAAAGCTGCCATGGAGCAAGACTGAAACCTGCATCTCTGGCGGTAACGGTCGGAGGAAAGAATATCTTCGAGGTCACCAGCATGCCGATCCGGAAGTGCATCAAGCATCTTCAGGGGCTGACGCTGAAGGCGAGAGAGAAGAGAATTGCCGAGCCGATCCTGAAAGAGATCCTGGCCAGACTCGGATTTATGGTGGATGTCGGACTCGATTATCTGACACTATCCCGTGCGGCGGCGACCCTCTCCGGCGGTGAAGCACAGCGTATCCGCCTGGCGACACAGATCGGTTCAAGCCTTACCGGCGTACTCTATATCCTGGATGAGCCTTCGATCGGACTTCACCAGAGAGATAACAACCGCCTGCTGGCGACGCTGGATAAGCTCAAGCGCCTCGGAAACACTGTACTGGTCGTTGAACATGACGAGGACACGATGCGCGCGGCAGATGTGATCGTGGATATGGGACCGGGTGCCGGTGAACATGGCGGTTTCGTTGTGGGTGTCGGTACGGCGGAGGAGATCATGAAGATCCCGGAATCCATTACGGGACAGTATCTTTCCGGACAGAAGTTTATCCCGGTGCCGGTAAAGAGAAGAACTCCGGATGGAAGATATCTGTGTATCCACGGTGCAAGAGAGAATAACCTCAAGAAGATCGATGTAAAGATCCCGATCGGACTCTTTACCTGCGTTACCGGTGTCTCCGGTTCCGGTAAGAGCTCGCTGGTAAACGGTATCATTCTCCGGAAACTGGCAACGGATCTTAACGGTGCGCATAGATCGAAGGGCCTCTGTGATAAGATCACGGGAATCGGCCATCTCGATAAGGTCATCGCGATCGACCAGTCCCCGATCGGAAGATCCCCGAGATCAAATCCGGCAACATATACGGGATGCTTCGATCTGATCCGTGAACTCTTCGCGAATACACCGGACGCCAAGTCCAGAGGATATAAGAACGGAAGATTCAGCTTTAACGTCAAGGGCGGCCGGTGCGAGGCGTGCTCGGGCGACGGCGTGAACCGTATTGAGATGCACTTCCTGCCGGATGTATATGTCAAGTGCGACGTATGTAAGGGAAAGCGGTATAACCGAGAGACGCTCCAGGTCAAGTATAAGGGCAAGAATATCGCAGATGTTCTCGCCATGACGGTAGACGAAGCACTCGAATTCTTCCAGAATGTGCCGAGGATCGCATCGAAGCTCCAGACGCTTTCGGAAGTAGGTCTCGGATATATCCGTCTGGGACAGCCGGCGACCCAGCTGTCCGGAGGTGAGGCGCAGCGTGTAAAACTGGCGACGGAACTCTCTAAGAGAAGTACGGGCCGTACCTTCTACATCTTAGATGAGCCTACGACCGGCCTTCACATCGCGGACGTCCATAAGTTGGTTGACATTTTGAGCCGCCTGGCCGAAAATGGTAATACTGTTTTGGTGATCGAGCATAATCTGGACGTGATCAAGACGGCGGATTATATCATCGATCTCGGACCGGAAGGCGGAGATAAGGGAGGCACGATCGTTGCGTGCGGATCTCCGGAGGAAGTCTGTGAAGTCCCCGGATCCTATACAGGACAATTCCTAAAGCCGGTACTGGAGAAGACCCTGTCTCTTATGGAGAAAGCAGGTCCGATCGATCAGACGGAGCAGAAAAGAAAGGTGGAACGGGAAGCGCTGGATATAGCTACCGGTCCGAAACCCAGGAGAAAGAGAAAGCCCCTGGAGGAAAAAGAATAGTTAAGGAATTAGAAAATGAGTCTTTGCACTATATGTAAAAAGAATGTGGCGGTCGTTTTTACCACGAGGTTTGAAAATAACGAACGCATCAACGAGGGTCTCTGCCTGAAGTGCGCCTTTGAGACTGGTATCGGCGGGATCGAGGAGATGTTCCACTCGGCCGGCATTAACGATGACAATATCGATGAAGTCACGGAGCGCCTGAACCGATTGATGGGCGGAGCGGAGACTGCTGACCCGCAGGAGCTTTTCCGAATGCTGGTAAATGACGCGTTCCCGGTAGATGGCGATCACTCTGAGGATATGGATGAGGACATCCCGGAAGAAGAGGATGCGGATATCGAGCTCCCATTTGTGGAGATCGAGCAGGAAGATAAGCCGAACCGCAGGAGATTTCCTTTTGACATCTTTGGAAGACAGCAGAACGAGGAAGACGACGAGAACGAGTCGAACCTGGGATATCTCCATCTGGGAAAAGATAAAGAGAAGCGGAAAGGGGAAAAGAAAGCCGGAAAGCCGAAGAAGAAATTTCTCGAGCAGTACGGCACGAACCTCACGAAGCTCGCAAGAGAAGGAAAGATCGACCGCCTGATCGGCCGTGAGAAGGAACTGGAACGCGTGATCCAGATCCTGAACCGCCGCTCGAAGAATAATCCTGCGCTTATCGGTGAACCTGGCGTAGGTAAGACTGCCGTTGCCGAAGGCCTTGCGGTAAAGATCGCAAATGGCGAAGTTCCGGCAAAGCTTCTGGATATGTCTGTCTATCTTCTGGATATGACGGCGATGGTGGCGGGAACACAGTTCCGCGGCCAGTTTGAAAGCCGCATGAAGAATGTGGTCGATGAGGCGCGCCATAATCAGGATGTCATTCTCGTTATCGATGAGATGCATAACATCATGGGTGCCGGAGATGCGGAAGGCGCGATGAACGCTGCTAATATCCTGAAGCCGGCGCTGGCAAAGGGCGAGATCCGCGTGATCGGTTCTACGACGCTGGATGAATACAGAAGACATATCGAGAAGGACTCCGCTCTGGAACGCCGTTTCCAGAAAGTAATTATCGAAGAACCTTCGATCGAAGACAGTATCGAGATCCTGAAGGGAATCAAGGACTACTATGAGAAGCATCACTTCGTACAGTATCCTGATGATGTGATCGAGTATGCGGTACGGATGTCTTCCCGCTATATCACGGACCGTTTCCTGCCGGACAAGGCGATCGATATCCTGGATGAGGCCGGCTCACGCGCAAACCTTGATGAAGTGCGTCTGGTCAAGCTTCAGCAGCAGAAAGATGAATATGAAACTCTTGATAAAGAGGTAAAAGCACTGGAAGCCCGTATCGAGATGTCTGCGACGCCGGAAGAGATCGAGAACGAGCATCTCTATGAGAAACAGGCCGAGAAGAAGTCCCAGGTACTGCGTCTGGAGAAAGAAATCGCATCGCTGGAAAATGAACTCGTTCCGACGATCATTACCTTCGATGATGTTTCCCGCGTGATCGAGATGTGGACAGGTATTCCGGTACAGCGTATCTCCGAGTCCGAGTCCGAGCGCCTGCTGAAACTGGAAGACCGTCTCCATGAGCGTGTGATCGGTCAGGAAAAGGCTGTCAGCGCACTTGCCAGAGCGATCCGAAGAAACCGTTCCGGATTCGGTAAGAAACATAAACCTTCTTCGTTTATCTTCGTCGGTCCGACCGGTGTCGGTAAGACCGAGCTGGTAAAAACACTTGCCGAGGCAATGTTTGCCAGAGAAGATGCCCTGATCCGTGTGGATATGTCCGAGTTTATGGAAGCACATACAGTAAGCAAACTCATCGGTTCTCCGCCGGGTTATGTAGGCTATGATGACGGCGGCCAGCTGACCGAGCGTGTAAGAAGAAAGCCGTATTCGGTAGTGCTTTTCGATGAGATCGAGAAGGCACATCCGGATGTCTTTAACATGATGCTTCAGATCCTCGATGACGGACGGCTTACAGACAGCCATGGACGGGTCGTAAACTTCGAAAACACGATCATCATCATGACCAGTAACGCCGGAACATCGCTGAAGGCAAACGGCTTCGGATTTGGCGCAGAGGGACAGATCGCTCTGGAGAACCGCGTAAATACGGCGCTGAAAGAGCAGTTCCGTCCGGAATTTCTGAACCGTGTCGATGAGATCGTCATCTTCCAGGAACTCTCGAAGGAAGAGATCCGAAAGATCGTAGACCTGATGCTGAAGGAAGTTTCCGATCAGATGAAGGAAAAAGACGTTATCCTGTCTGTTTCCGAAGCGGCGAAAGATGAACTGGCGAAGGAAGGATACGATCCGAAGTATGGTGCAAGACCGCTTCGCAAGACGATCCAGAAGCGCCTGGAGGATCCGCTCGCTGACCTGTATCTGTCCGGAAAACTGAAAAATGCCCAGAAGGTTTCCGTCGGATACAGAAAAGACCAGTTTGCTTTCGATATCAAAGAAAAGAAAGACTAAAGATCTTTCGGGTAAATTAGTTGGTAAAAGAAGAGGACCGTTCGTAATGAACGGTCCTTTTGCATCTGGTGATAGTGTCCGTTTTCTGGCGGATGTACGTGCCGGAATCAGGAACGGTAGCTGGCGTTGATCTTTACGTAGTCGTAAGTAAAGTCGCAAGTCCACATACGATCGTTGTATTCGCCGTCGTTTAACTCGATGCGGATCAGGATGTCGTGC
Organism: uncultured Eubacteriales bacterium; assembly: GCA_900317035.1. Lineage (GTDB taxonomy): Bacteria > Bacillota > Clostridia > Saccharofermentanales > Saccharofermentanaceae > Scatonaster. The sequence continues at coordinate 14,658 of ONFC01000019.1, read as the reverse complement.
TCGGAGAGCTTCTCCTTCGCAACATCCTCGTCGAAAGGAAGGGCGACACCTTTCTCATAGACCGGAAGGCCGGAAAGGAACATGCTGATCTTATCCGGATCGATATCCGCACCGGAATAACCGAGCGCGGTGATGAAACGTCCGCAGTTCGCATCCTGGCCGAAGATCGCTGTCTTACAGAGCGGGGAGCGGCAGATGGCAAGAACGCAGAGATATGCGTCATTCGGAGTCTTCGCACCAACTACCTCGACCTCAACGAGCTTGCTTGCACCTTCTCCGTCCGATGCGATCATCTTCGCAAGATCGAAGCACAGCGCATGGAAAGCTTCTTTGAAAGTGTCATATTCTTCGGTGCCCTTCTTGATCTCCGGTGTCTCGGAAGCGCCGTTGGCGAAGATGACGACCATGTCGCATACGGAAGTGTCGCCGTCAACAGAAACACGGTTGTATGTATCCTTAACGTTATTGGAGATCATCTCCTGCAGGACATCCTGGGAGATGTTCGCATCTGTGGTGAAAACACTGATCATAGTCGCAAGATTCGGGTGGATCATACCGGAACCCTTCGCGATCGCAGCGATCGTGATCTCTTTACCGAAGATGCTGACGGTAGCGGCAACTTCCTTCGGCTGTGTATCTGTTGTCATGATGGCTCTCTCCGCGAGGTGGCCGCACTCTTCGGAAGAAGAAGCATTCTCGATCAGGCCCGGAATCGCAGCAGTAAGCTTATCCAGCGGAAGACGTGATCCGATAACACCGGTAGATGCGGTCAGGATCTCATCGGCACTGACACCGAGAAGAGAAGCGGCTTTCTCTGCCATAGCGGTGGCATCGTTTTCGCCGTCTGCTCCGACGCAGGCATTTGCGTTTCCGCTGTTAATCAGGATGCCGCGTACGGAATCACGTGATTTAATAAGAGAGATCGAACGTGTCAGGGAATGACCCTTAACGAGATTAGATGTGTATACACCGGCGATCTGTGCGGGACGGTCAGATCCGATATACGCCAGATCCGGATTGCCGTTCGGCTTCAGTCCGGCATGTACGCCGTTGGCGATAAATCCTTTAGGAAGAGTAATATATGCGTTTTCGATATCCATATTCCTACCTCGGTTCACTTTAGTACGTGCATTATACACCAAGGACAAGTGCTTTTCTATATGAATAAAAATAGATATGTATACTGTCTATATAATCCGTGAAAATAAATGCTTGACATTTCCAGCCTGAAAACATTATAATTTCGTAGTGCCTTTGGGAGAACCTTGGTGGGATTAGCTCAGTTGGTTAGAGCGCTTGTTTGTGGCACAAGAGGTCATGGGTTCGACTCCCATATCCCACCCCACATATTTCCCTAGGGGAGTCGATGGGGTATAGCCAAGCGGTAAGGCACGGGACTTTGACTCCCGCATTCGTAGGTCCGAATCCTGCTACCCCAGCCATACGGTTCACTAGCTCAGTAGGTAGAGCACTTGACTTTTAATCAAGGGGTCTGGAGTTCGAGCCTCCAGTGAGCCACCAGGATCTATGAGGGACTGCCTTCATTTCAAGGCGGTCCTTTTTTCTTTGTGGAAAAGAGCAGAAGAGGAGATCTGTTCATATCTGTAAAAGGAAACTGTGATATTGCTGTAACGTGTCGAAAACAAAGGTTTGATACGATAAAGTGGATTACATATATGAGGAAAAAGGTAACGTATATGTTTGCAAAAACACAAAACAGCATGAGAAGAGCCATTGTACGGGCATGTGCAACGGCGCTTTCGTGCGCTCTCCTGCTGATATATCTCCCTTCGGATAAAATGGCGGGAAGATCCCTGGCGGACGAAGCTCCGATGGGAACGATAATCGTAGACAGTGCGAATGTAAGAAATAATCCGGGAACAGTGAATACTACTGTTATAGATGTAGCCAGAAATGGTACCAGAGTTACGGTGGGAGACGTTGTAACGATCAGCGGTGACCCTTCGGGAAGTAACGTATGGTGTAAGATCTCCTATACCCGCTCAAGCGACGGAGCAGCCATCACCGGATATGTAGTGGATAGCTTCGTTTCAAAGGATGCGGATATTAATGCGGATCCGGATTTTGAGACAGAGATCGCCGCATTCCCGGAAAGTTACAAATCTTATCTTAGAGCGCTGCATAAATCACATCCAAAGTGGCATTTTACACCGATCAATGCCTTGAAGGATTTTGACAGCACTGTCTCCGTTCAGTCCAGACTTGGTGTAAGTCTTATCGAGAACTCCGTGAACGATGCATGGAAATCGACAGAGCCCGGTGCATATGACTGGAACACCGGTACATTTACTCCTTATGACGGACAGACCTGGGTCAATGCGTCGAAGGCGGTTGTTAAGTATTATCTCGATCCGAGAAATATGATGACAGAGGATATGATTTTCCAGTTCCTTAACCTCTCTTATGATCCGAAGTACCAGACGATCGAGTCGGTCACGGGAATGCTGAGCGGTACCTTTATGGCAAATAGGCAGTTTAACGACTGGGACGGTAATCCGTGTTCGTACGAGAAGACTTTTATGAATGCCGGTGCCGCATATAATGCCAATCCTGTATTCCTGGCAGCGAAGGTTCTTCAGGAAGTGTCAGCAAATGGCAGTAATTCTACAAGCGGTAACTATTACTCTTCATATTATAAGAAGAGTTATAACGGATATTATAACTATTTCAATATCGGTGCATCGTCCGGTCCGGATCCGGTTGCAAAAGGACTTGCTTTTGCACGTGATGGATACACGAATCCCGACGGAACTCCTAACAGTGCGAAGAATAACGAATATTACCTCCCGTGGAGAACACCGTATTTTGCAATTATGGGCGGAAGTAAATGGATCGCAAATGTCTATTTGAATGCCGGCCAGAATTCTATTTATCTGATGAAGTTTAATGTCATTCCGAAGGATGGAACCCAGTTTGGTAATCATCAGTATATGACGAATATCCGCGGTGCCGCTTCTGAAGCAAAGAAGATGTACAATGCATATTCCAAAGCCGGGATCCTCGATACGGATATGTCATTTGCCATTCCGGTATATTCCGGACTTCCGGAAAGTCCGTGCCTTCTGCCGAGAGAGAGCGGTAACCCGAATGACTACCTTAAAGACTTATCGATCAGCGGATATGTATTGACACCGGTATTTGATCCGACTATTACGGAGTATTCTCTCGTAGTATCCGCTTCCTGCACATCGGTCCACATTGATGCGTCACCTGCATCGGATAAGGCAAAGGTTTCCGGTTCGGGGGATGTGGCTCTAGGAAATGGTGTAACGACTATACAAATCAACTGCGTCGCAGAGAATGGTTCTTCGAAAGTGTATACGATCGATGTGGCCAGAAATACGGATTCGTATGACAGCTACTTTACAACGACACTGGCAAGCGAAGGTAATTTCATCGGCGGAATTACCCCGGGAACGACGGCTGGTGATGTTAAGGCTATGTTCACATTAGCGGAAGGATATACGCTTACTTATGTAAATATGAATGGCCAGTCAAAGGATGATGCTACGGCGGTATGCTCCGGCGACCTTATCGAAATCATGGATGCTGAAGGTAAGAAAGTGTATATCTGTGCACTCTTTGTCCGTGGTGATGCGAACTGCGACGGAAAGATCAGTGCGGCGGATCTTACACTCATCTGCCGCTATATACTGGGTGAAGGAAATATCAATGAGGCAGGAAAACATGCTGCCGATTCAAATAAAGACGGGAAGATCAGTGCGGCGGATCTGACAAGGATCTGTAAGCATGTTCTCGGCGAGGTAACGATCGAACAGTAACGAAATTTCTATCCGGGAAAGGAAGAAAAAGATATGAAGACAGGAATTAAAAATGTATTTGCTAAAGGAGCATCCGTTATACTGGCTTCCTTGATGCTGATTGGAATGATCCAGACCGGAACGCTACGTGCGGATCCTTCTGCAGGCTTATCCAAAAGCGGAAGCGCTGAAGTGGGAAAGACGATCAGCGTGAATGTATCAGTGAGCGGTGATGGTCCTTATGGCGGATATAATGGAAAAGTATCCTATGACGGAGAGTTTTTCGACCTCGAGGGAATAAGCTCAGGAAACTATGGAGCAGCGAATTTCTCGAAAAACGGTGCCAGCTTCCTCGATTATAACTGTAATATTCCATCCGGCTCTACTGTAGTCGTTGTAAAGCTGAAGTGTAAGAAAGAGGGTACAACAAAAGTATCGGTAAACCTGAACGTATCTTCATTAGATGGTGCTTTTGACTATAGTACAGGTTCATCAGCGGAGATCACGATCTCGGCTCCGGTGCAGCTTTCAGGAAATAACTATCTCAAGTCCCTTTCTGTTGCTCCGGGATCGCTTAGCCCGTCCTTCTCGAAAGGCACTACCAATTACCATGTTACCGTAAGTGAAAGTCAGACATCCATCGCAGTATCTGCTTCAGCAGAACATGGTAAAGCGAAAGTATCGCTTAATGGCGTACAGAAGGACCTCCAGATGGGCGATAACACGGTGAAGGTTACTGTAACTGCGGAAAACGGTGAGAAGAGAACATATAAGATCATCGTCACACGTGGTACGCCTACGCCGACTCCGGAGCCATATCCGGTCATTGTTACCAATGGCGAAAGCTATACGATCCTTGAAAAAGAATCCCTGGAAACAGTCCCGAGCGGCTTTACCTGGTCGGAGACGACATATAACTCGAAAACAGTACCTTGTCTGGTCGGACCGGACGGAACTCTCATGATGTGGCTGCTTTCAGATTCCGGAAATGGTCTTTACATTTATGATCTGAATTCACAGACCGTGGCTCCCTGCTATTCATACACCGCGGAAGCCGTTTCGATGCTTATCATCCCGTTCCCGGCAGATTTCCAGACACCTGCCGGATACGAAAAGACTACATATAAGTATAATGATCAGGATATCGAAGTATATAAGAATACACAGTCAGAAGATATGCCGATGCTGGTGTATATGCTGGATAGTGAAGGAAAGAGCGGGTTGTACTTCTTCGATGCAGCTTCGGGAACAGTACTTCCTTTCCGTGGGGATCTAAATGCACTGATCGCCACGCCGACACCTCTTCCTACGGAGACGCCGACGCCTACTCCGTCGCCTACACCGTCTTCCACACCGACACCGACACCGACACCGGAGCCGAAGTCTTCCTCCGTAAACGGATTTAAGACGGCAACGATCCTTCTTGGAATAGTAAGTGCAGGCCTTTTGGCACTCGTGATCTTCATGTTTATTATGAGACGTAAAGAACAGGAATCTATGCTCGAAGTGAATGAGCCGGATGAAGAGACACCGGATGAGCCGAAGAAAGACTCTGAGCAGGAGAATGAGGGAGATCATTATTATCAGTTTGGTGATGAGGAGCCTCAGCCACGCCGCCCGGGTGCGAAGCGTGCAGGCGAATCTGACACGGTAAGTGAAGAACCGAAGAAGGAAGAGCCGCTTCCGGACTTCCCGGAATTCCCGGAAAAGAAACCCGAGCCGGTAATCGAGGAGCCTTCCATTCCGACACCGCTGATCACAGTAGTGGATTCCGAAACGGATAAATTAACCGGAGAGGATGAAAGCGAAAACACATCGGATGATACGGAGGATGAGGACACGTCATCTGCTGAAGAGCAGGAGAGCGATTCTTCCTCTGAAGCCGATGAGAAATCCTTGGAGAGTGATTCTTCTGAAGAAGCGGAGGATTCCGATACTAAGGAAGAATCCGGTGATGACACATCAGACAGCGATGCATCTGATGATGAGGAAGACGATGGCGAGATTTGAGATCATTCCACCTGTTAAGGGATCAGTCCTTTCGATCGAAACGAAAAGGCTGATCCTTTCCGTATATAAGCCGTCTGCTGCACAGGCGGTGACGGATTATCTTGTCCGGAACAGAGCTTTTCACAAGCCGTTTCAGCTGAGACACGGAGAAAGATACTTCACGATAGCGGAACAGAAATCGTATCTCAAATCGGATCTTCAGATGTTTAACCGGAATACGCAGGTGGCGTTCTGGATAACGCTTCCGGAAGATCCGGACCGTATCATCGGCCGTCTTTCGTTCTATAGCCTGATCGGAGGCGCGATGAACTCGTGCTTTGTCGGGTATCACCTGGATGAAAAAGCTCAGGGAAACGGGTATATGAGTGAAGCGCTTCTTGCGGGCTGTGACTTCATGTTTAAGTATTACCGTCTTCACAGGATCGAAGCAGATATCCTTCCGACGAATGAACGCTCGCTTTCCTGTGCCACCCGCTGCGGATTTGAAAAAATGGGGTATAACGAGCGGTTCATGGAGATAGACGGAAGGTATCAGGACCATGTGATGCTGGTAAAACTGAATCCGTCGGTCGAAATGTAATGACAATGTAATAATCATTTGCAATTATTCAAAAAGAATGGTGTACTATTAAATTAAGTGAAATTATGAGCAGAAGGAGCGTGTCCTATGAAACGATCTTCCATTATTGTAAAAGCACTGGCCCTTTCCATGGTATGCTCCGTGGTATTTGTATCCGGCTGTGGCAAGAAAAAGAAGGCAGAGGAAACAACCGAAACTACTGAACAGACGACGGAAACGACGCCTATGGTCACTGTTCCGCCTACGACGACTGAAACAACGCTTCAGGAGTATGGCATGTCCATCGCTCCGAACGATATAGAAGTAACATGGAAAGAAGATCCGATGGAAGAAAAAGTGATGTATGTTTCCGGTATCACGAATTATCTTAAGGTAAGAAAAGGCCCGGGAACAGACGATTCGAAGTATCCTGTCGTTTCCAAGCTTCCGAACGGTGCAGAGGTGCTGGTCGTTGCCAAGACGGATAATGGCTGGTATAAGACGCGTGAAGGCTTCTATGTATCTGCTGAATTCATTAAGGATACCAAACCTGCCTGACCGTTTTGAAATATCTTTTCGGTTTTCAAAATTCGTTATAGACAATCCGACTTTCGTGTAGTATTATATCAAGGCAAGTTTGATAAAGACTATGCGAAAGCACCGTGCGGGTGTAGTTCAATGGTAGAACTCCAGCCTTCCAAGCTGATCACGTGGGTTCGATTCCCATCACCCGCTCCATGAATGACGATCCTTGTGGTCGTCATTCTTACTAGCGTGGGTCCATAGCTCAGCTGGATAGAGCAACAGCCTTCTAAGCTGTGGGCCGGAGGTTCGAATCCCCCTGGGCTCACCACAACAAAGACCATCTGCCGTTAAGGAAAGATGGTCTTTTTGTTTGTCCGGGTGCTTTTACCGCTGCAAAAGCACTTGGAAATCGACAAATCTTCAAAATTTAGTAGTATTTGTCGTTTGGTACCACATGATATTGTGGTATAATCTTATGGACTATAAATAGGTGAGGTTATATATATGCCAGGCAAATCTTCGTATGGTAACGATACCATTACTGCACTTAAGGGCGCGGATCGAGTTCGTAAACGCCCGGGTGTCATCTTTGGTTCAGATGGACTGGAAGGCTGTGAACACTCCTTTTTTGAGATCCTTTCTAACTCGATCGATGAGGCGAGAGAAGGATACGGTGATAAGATCGAGGTCGTCCGTTATAAGGACGGTTCGATCTCTGTAGAAGATTTCGGCCGCGGTATTCCGCTGGACTATAATACGAAAGAGCAGCGCTTTAACTGGGAACTCGTTTACTGTGAGCTTTATGCCGGCGGTAAGTATAACAATGACACCGGTGAGAGCTATGAGTTCAGTCTCGGCTTAAATGGTCTCGGTGCCTGCGCGACGCAGTATTCCTCCGAGTATTTCGATGTTACGGTCTTCCGTGACGGCTTTAAGTATAACCTCCACTTCGAAAAAGGCGAGAATATCGGCGGACTTCTCAAGGAGCCGACAAGATTTAAGCGTACCGGTACGATCCAGAAGTGGAAGCCGGACAGAGAGGTATTTACGGATATCAACATCCCGCTCGATGCCTTCCTTCAGATCCTGAAGCGCCAGGCGGTCGTAAACAGCGGCGTCACCTTCCTTCTCAAGGATGAGGAGAGCGGTGAAGAGTATACTTTCTGCTATCCTTCCGGTATCGAAGGATATGTCGCCGAGTTCAGCGGTGAGAAGGGCCTTTCTTCTCCGGCATCTTTTGACGGCATGGGAAGAGGTAAAGATAGAGCGGACAAGCCGGAATATAAGGTCAAGTGCCAGGTGGCGTTCTGCTTCAATAATGAAGTCAATGTCCTCGAGTATTACCATAACAGTAGTTTCCTCGAGCATGGCGGTGCACCGGATAAGGCCGTCAGAAGTGCTTTTACCGCAGAGATCGACAGACAGATACGCGCGAGGGATAAGTATAAGGCAAACGAGAGCAAGATCGTATTCCAGGACATCGCGGACAGCCTGATCCTCGTGACCAGTTCTTTTTCTACACAGACGAGCTACGAGAACCAGACGAAGAAAGCGATCACGAATAAGTTCATCCAGGATTTCATGGCTGACCTTATCCGTCAGAAACTGGAAGTATGGTTTATCGAGAATAAGCCCGAGGGCGACCGTGTCGTCGAGCAGATCCTGATCAATAAGAGATCCCGTGAGAATGCCGAGAAGACGCGTCTGAACGTTAAGAAGAAGCTCATGGGCAGCATCGACATCAATAACCGCGTAAAGAAGTTTGTCGACTGCAGAACGAAGGATGTCGAGCAGAGAGAGCTCTACATCGTAGAGGGTGACTCCGCTTTGGGTTCCTGTAAGATGGGAAGAGACGCCGAATTCCAGGCGATCATGCCGGTAAGAGGTAAGATCCTGAACTGTTTAAAGGCTGACTATCCGACGATCTTTAAGTCCGAGATCATCACCGATCTTGTGAAGGTCCTCGGCTGCGGTGTCGAGATCCAGACGAAGCATAATAAGGACCTGTCGTCCTTTGACCTTTCGCTTCTGCGCTGGAATAAGGTCATCATCTGTACCGATGCCGATGTCGACGGATTCCATATCAGAACCCTGATCCTGGCGATGATCTTCCGCCTGATGCCGACGCTTATCAAAGAGGGAAAAGTGTTCATCGCGGAATCTCCGCTTTTTGAGATCACTTACAGAAATAAGGGTGAGGAGAAGACGATGTTTGCCTATAACGAAAAAGAGAAGGCAGATATCCTTCAGAAGTATCCGGCGGAGAAGTGCACACTTCAGAGATCAAAGGGTCTTGGTGAGAATGAGCCGGAGATGATGTGGGAAACCACGATGAATCCCGTTACCCGCCGTCTCATTAAAGTGGTGCCGGGTGATGAACAGGCTACGATGGAGACATTCGAGCTTCTGCTTGGGGATAACCTTGCCGGAAGAAAAGAGCATATCGAGCGTGACGGACATCTTTATCTGGAGATGCTGGACGTAGACTGATCCTTGCAGGAATAAAATGAAGATTAACGAGTGAAGGATAGAAGACATGGCTAGAAAGAGTAAGAAAGACAGTAGTGATGCACCGGAGAGGATCTCCCTGAAGGACCAGTCCCAGGGTCTTCCGCCGTCCCCGCCGACACTGCAGGATATCAATGATACGCTGGAGACGAACTTCATGCCGTATGCGATGAGTATCATCGTTTCGCGTGCGATCCCGGAGATCGACGGATTTAAGCCGTCCCACAGAAAACTCCTGTACACGATGTATAAGATGGGCCTTTTGAAAGGCAACCGTACGAAGTCGAGTAACGTCGTCGGTCAGACGATGAAACTCAATCCGCATGGTGATATGGCGATCTATGAGACCATGGTCCGTCTCGCCAGAGGTAACGGTGCGCTCCTTCATCCGTATGTAGACTCGAAGGGGAACTTCGGTAAGCAGTACAGCAGAGACATGCAGTACGCGGCTCCGAGATATACGGAGGTCCGTCTTGAGAAACTCTGTGAGGAACTCTTTAAAGGCCTGGATAAGAATGCCGTAGATTTTGTAGATAACTACGACGGCACGATGAAGGAGCCGGTGCTTCTTCCTGCGACCTATCCGTCGATCCTCGTGAACAGTAATCAGGGTATCGCCGCCGGTATGGCTTCGAATATCTGCTCTTTTAACATTAAAGAGGTCTGCGAGGCAACGATCGCATACATGAAGGATCCGGCTGCGGATATTCTTGAAATCATGCCTGCACCGGATTTTCCGGGCGGAGGTATCATCCTCTATGATGAATCTGCGATGCGCTCGATCTATGAATCGGGAAAAGGACCCGTCCGTATCCGTTCGAAGTATTTTGCCGATAAGAAGAATAACCTGATCGAAGTCACCGAGATCCCTTATACCACGACAGCGGGGGAAGCCGTTATCGATGAGATCACCGAGCTGGTTAAGTCCGGTAAAGTGAAGGAGATCAACGATGTCCGCGATGAGACTGACCTCGATGGCCTTAAGATCTGTATCGAGTGTAAGAGAGGCACGGACCTGGATGCCCTGATGACGAAGCTCTTCCGCTTTACGAAGCTCGAAGATGTATTCTCCTGCAACTTCAATGTCCTGATCAACGGATATCCGAGAGTGATGGGAGTCACACAGCTCCTTGCCGAGTGGATCTCCTGGAGACGGACATGCCAGAAGAGAGAAGTCGTCTATGAGATGGATAAGAAGAAAGATAAGCTTCATCTTCTCGATGGTCTTGCCAGGATCCTTCTGGATATTGATAAGGCGATCGCCATTATCCGTAATACCGAACTCGAGGCAGACGTAGTTCCGAACCTCATGAAGGGTTTTGATATCGACAGCCTGCAGGCGGAATATGTCGCTGAGATCAAACTCCGTAATATCAACCGCCAGTACATCCTGAACCGTACTGCGGACAGAGAGAACCTGGCAAAAGAGATCAAGGATCTCGAAGACATCATTCGTAAGCCGGAGCGTCTGGATGCCCTGATCATTAAGGCACTGGAGAACGTTGCCAAAACCTATGGACAGGAAAGAAAGACCGAGCTTCTCCGTGCGGAGGAAGCGGCGACATTCAGCGATTCCAATATGATCGAGGATTACCGCCTGAAGCTTTTCCTTTCTGATCACGGTTACATCAAGAAGATCGCACTGACGTCGCTTCGTAATGCCGGTGATCTCAAGATCAAGGATGACGATACGATCGTGATGGAGCTTGAGGGTACGAATAAATCGGAGATCCTTTTCTTCTCGGATAAGGCGAACTGCTATAAAGTAAAGGGCTTTGAGCTCCCGGATACCAAGCCGAGCGAATACGGCGGATATCTGCCGAACCTGCTTTCCATGGAAGAAGGGGAGAAGATCATATTCATGCATGTAGCAGATGATTTCAAGGGAAATGTTCTCTTTGCCTTTGAAAACGGTAAGATCAGTAAGATCCCGATGGCGGCTTATGAGACAAAACAGAATAGAAAGAAGCTGATTCACGCATATAGTGATCTTTCTCCGATCGTCAGCATCCACTTCCTTCCTGAAGATGTCACGATGGCGGCCTTCTCAAATCTTAGAAAAGCCATCGTCTTTGATACTTCTCTGATCCCGCTGAAGACGACCCGTTCTTCGCAGGGCGTTCAGGTCCTGACCAGTAAGCGGGGAAGTGTGATGACCGAGGTCAAGCCTCTGGAGGAGACCGGCTTCACAGATCCGGAATACTATCGAGTACGTCGCCTCCCGGCCATCGGCTATTATCTCAAAGAAGAGACGATCGAGGATAGACAGTTGACACTTGGCGATCTGTGATTCATGATGGAGTGCAGCGAATATGAAGGAGAATCCTGACACATGATGGAATTCGGCGGACACTCGGTCTCGGTGGATAAGCCCAGATCGATGGGAATGTGGATCATGATCGGACTTGGAATTGCAAGTCTGGTAGCTATGTTCGCCATCATGGTGTTTGTTTCCAAGGATTCAAAAAGACTTGCAGGCGTCATGCCCGGCTTCAATGAGGCACTCGATAAGCATGACTATGCAAAAGCTCTTTCCATGTATCGTGATCTGAACGATGCCATCATAAACAGAGATCCCGGAGATGATAAGGACCTTTCGGATGAATATGAGGTCCTTACACAGATGGAAGCCCGTGTAAATGAGCGTGTTAGCCTGATCGAGGAAAAGATCCGGAATGAACGGTATACACCGACAAATGACGACATCGCATTTCTGGAAGGCCTGAGTGAACTGACGGGAGCCCGTATGACGAACTGGCTGACCGGGCTTTGTGAGGAATTCCTGCTGGGAACGATCGAAAAACCGACCCTGATGTTCATATTTGATAAGCTGGAGAACCTCAGTAATCTATCTGCTGCTGCACGTCCTTTGCGTGCCGAGATCGATCAGATCGAGCTTTCCCGAGGTGATGTGCAAAGTGCGGAAGCCCTTTTCGAAAATGAGGAATATATCGAGGCTGTAAAATACTATGAATACGTAATTTCCACGTCAGTAGGATTTGTAAATGAATTTGCCAACAAGCGTCTGGAAGACTGTAAGAAAGAGATGTATCAGCCGATGATGATGAAGGCGGATAAGATGCTTGCTAATTTCCAGTACTATTCTGCCGAGACGCTTCTGTCGGACCTGGCCAGGATTTTCCCGGATGATCAGATCATCCAGTCGAATTTGTTTATGGCTACGTCGAATACTTCGCCTGTGGCGACATATACCGGCCAGGTCGAAGTTATTTGTGTTAAGCCGCTTATCGCGGATACGACAGTGGCTTTCGAAATGAATTATGTATCCTCCACGGACGCCTATTACATCACTGTTGCCGAGTTTAAAGCCGTGCTTCAGAGCTTGTATGACAAAGGTTTCTGCCTTATAGATCCTACTTCGATGGCGGATCTTTCTAATACAGGTTTTATCACGACAAAGGAGATTTCTTTGCCGGAAGGGAAGAAGCCTCTTGTGATCATTCTTGAGGACTTTTCTTATACGGCGACCAGTGAAAAAGTCGGTATGTGCAGAAGACTGGTATTAAATGATATCGGGCAGGTCTGCGGCGAATACGTCAGCGCCAGCGGACAGACTGTCGTAAGCAGAAACAGTGAAGCGATCGGTATTCTGGATGCTTTTGTAGAGGAACATCCTGACTTTTCCTATAATGGAGTGAAAGGGGTAATCTCCCTTACCGGATACCAGTCTATATTCGGTTATGTAACAGATATGGACCAGGTGGATGATAGAAATAACGCACTCGAGGCTGCCGGTCTTCCGACAATCGATCCTACAGATAAAGAAATCGAGACTAACCGGACAACCGTCCTTTCCATAACGGAGAAACTCCGTGAATCCGGCTGGATCATGGCGTCTTCCACCTATGGTTTCATTAATGCCAATCACTGCGAGATGCCAACGATCCAGAATGATACTGAAAAGTGGCTTTCCCAGGTAGGTTCGATCGTCGGTCCCGTTTCTATCCTCGTATATCCGAATGGTGACTTTATCCGCGGTTCTGATCCTAGATGTGTATTTCTGAAAGATAAAGGATTCCGTCTTTTCTTTGGCGCAGGCCCGACTCCGTATTATACTTATGGAGATAATTATTTGTATTTTGACCGCTGCATGCTCACAGGAGATACGCTGCGGAATGTCGATTATACGAGACTTTTTAAGAAGGAGGAAGTGTACGATGGTAACAGGAAAAAGAACGCATAAGACATTTTCGGTTCTTCTTTCGTTCATTTTTGCTTTTAGTTTTATTCTTTCCGGATGCGCGAATCTGATGCAGATGAGAAAGGATAATCATGATTATACTATCATTACAGATTCCAAGGCTTTATTTGATATGATCTATGACTCGCTTTACCGGTTTGAAGAAGATATCTATGTTCAAACAGGTTCCTATGACGAGTTTATGACTTACTGGAATGACCTGGATAATCGGTATGCGCTCCATTCGGCATTCCGTGAAAGAGATATTAGTATTACCAGGCAGGAAAAAGATGGTGTCTGCCGTGTGACCATGCATATGAAACTAAATGCATGCGGTCAGGCGATGCAGTATCTGTATGCGAATAGTGTTAAAGATTATCCGAGTGAAGAAGCCCGTGAAGTCGGTGAGGCTTTAATGGCCATTAAAGACGAGATCATCACATATGATATGACGGAAGAGGAGAAAGTTCATAAAATACACGACTATTTGATCCTTCACTGTGCGTATGCCCTCGATATGAGTGCGACGGAATATAATGACACACGTTCTCTGGTAAAAGAAGGACTTTCCCAGTGTCAGGGCTATGCTGAAGCGTTTACCGCGCTGTGCCTCCTTAGCGGTGTGCAGTGTCATGTTATTTCGGGTAATTCGACATTCGGATTCGGAGAAGGAGCGCATGCCTGGTGCCAGGTGCAGGTCGGATATATCTGGTACCATATTGATGTAACCTGGGATGATCCGATTCCGGATCAGAATGGTGTTATCCGGTATGATTTTTATCTCAAGGGAGATGCCATGATGAAAAGAACGCATGACTGGTGTCCCTACTATCAGTCCTGTTTTGCCGACTATGCGGCGTAAACTATAAATATTGTATTACGAAACTGTGATATTTATTTTATTTTGCTAGACGAAAAAAAACTATAACACTATAATAACATTAGGTCATTATGGAGGTATCTGAGATGGCGAAAATTGATAAGTTAAACGACTTTATCGTAGAAGAACAGATCATTTGGCAGGATAAAAAGAGAATCCTCGGGATGCCAATCTCTTTTACAAAATATTCTTT
>ONFC01000195.1 GCA_900317035.1 uncultured Eubacteriales bacterium | reverse complement strand
GATCAGGGTCACCGCTTTTTCTTCCGGCTCATTTTCCGTACGGCCTGCTTTTTACCAGATGCGGTAATTTCCGGACAGCGCGAGGACCGCAAACATATAGAGGCAGTTGTCGTAGTAGCGGCGGTCTCCCTTTCGCATCGGCTCGTTCCAGAACCATTCGACCCATTTTCTCGCCTCGGCAAAAGCACTATCCGCATCTTCACTATACGGGATCGTCAGGGAACTCTGCGCGATCGTAGCAAGAAGTCCCAGCGGGTGCAGCACGGGTCTGTCCAGCGGTGTTCCATCGACTTTATATGCGCATCTTACCGCCTCCAGATCCGTTCCGAAGAACTTCATCATACGAAGAGGCACACTGTACTGGCCTACATCTTTTCCATACCACTCGGCATCCAGGCCGATATTTGCCGCGGTTCTGTATGCATCGCTGAAGAAGTCGCCGAAGGATCCCCACGGCAGTTTCTCATCCATCGGAGAACCATCGAAATGCGCGTACTCGGCATTGAGTCCTGTCACGGGGTGGCATGCTTTTACGAGATATTCACGGCTCGCCTTTGCGGCTTCTCTGAAGAACTCCCGGTCTTCTTCGTCTGCCCACAGTGCGAACAGCTCGTAGAAATGCGGAAGATGATACGACGGATCGGAGAAAGGACATCCCGGAACGAAGAGGAACAGGTGATTTTCCCGATTCCACATCGGGGCGCCGGCCCGTCCGTTCTCGCCTTTATGCAGGCATGCGCGCAGGATCGCTCTCGCCTGTTCGCTGTAATTGAAGATGCCCTCACCATCGCCCCATCTGTGGGATGCGAAAAACAGTGACATCGCATAGAATTCTTCTCCGTCCGGCGCAGGTCCGAAGGCATTCTTCGTTCCGTCCGTCTTGCAGGACCAGGCAAAATATCCTTCGTTGTCACCTCTGTCCATATACATGTACGTCTTCGACCACTTCCAGATCCGGTCGAAGATATCTTTTCGATCGAGCTGCACGGCCATCATCATGCCGTAGGACATGCCCTCGGTTCTCGCATCGTGATTGCCGGTATCCTCCAGATAACCCATATCCTCACCGGCTTCGTGATATATCCTCTCCTCCTCATCGAAGAAGAAGGTCTGCACCGCCTCACTTATTTTTCTCTCGATCTCTTCGTCGGTCTTCCCGATCTCCGAAAAAATATTCCGGTACGAGTTCTTTTCCATCATGAGCATTCTCCTTGGTTATTTCTCAGATTCCAAACAGTTCCGCCGCCTTTGTCATACGGGAGGAGATCTCCACGCCGAAGGGACAGCGGCTCTCGCAGCTTTGGCATCCGATGCATTCCGATGCCGTGTGCTCCAGTGCCTTATAGTGTTCCGAAACACTCTCCGGCACGCTCTCCTGTGTCGTTGCCAGGTCGTAGAACTTATTGACCATCGCGATATCGATATCCATCGGACAGGGTTTACAGTGTCCGCAGTATGTGCAGGTTCCTTTATAGGAATGCAGCGGGGCATTCGCGATGACGGACGCATAGTCCTTCTCATCCTCGGAAGCTGTCTCATAAGCAACCGCCGCATCGATCTGCTCCGTGGTATCGTACCCGCAAAGGATCGAGCAGGCACCCGGACGGGTCAGGGCGTAGTGGATCAGCTGCACCGGTGTAAATGCCACGCCGAATGGTGATCTTTCCTTGTCCAGAAGGGCGCCTCCGAAGAAGCCCTTCATGACTGTAAGTCCCACGTTGTTTTCTTCGCACATCTGATAGAAGCGGGCCCGCTCCGGATCGATGCCGGACCATTCCTGTTTATCGTAACCGCCAAACATGGAATCCAGGTCCTCGGTCGCCGGACGCATATCGAAAGCCGGGTTGATGCTGAAGAGGATCATCTCAATAAAGCCTGACTCCGCCGCCATTTTTCCGATCACCGGATTATGGGTACTCAGTCCGATATGACGGATCGTTCCTTTCTCGTGAAGTTCTTTCACATACTTGATGAATTCCCCGTTCATAACAGTATTCCACTCCTCGACGGAGTCGATATAGTGGATCATGCCCAGGTCGATATAGTCGGTCTGAAGGCGAAGGAGAAGATCTTCGAAAGCCGGGATAACATACTTCATATCCCGGGTCCTGACATACTGCCCGTTCTGATACGTGGAGCCGATATGTCCCTGCACATACCAGGAATCCCGGCATCCGGCCATGGCTTTCCCGATGATATCTCTCGACTTCGGATCCGGCATCCAGCAGTCCACGATGTTGATGCCCTTGCTATGAGCATACTTCAGAAGCTCGATGGAATGCTCTTCTTCATGGCGCTCCAGCCACTCCCCGCCAAAGCCGATCTCACTTACTTTCAAGCCGGTTTTTCCTAATGTACGATACTGCATATTTTCACCGCCTTATTCCGCCTTTTTACCGCCGTTCCCGGCACTTCTGCTTTTCCAAAAGCACTATGCCCATTATACCATGCGGCATAGATTCCATGTCATTGCCCGGCCGCGTTTTCATTGTGATCGGGCATTCAAGTGCTTTTCACCCGTAAAAAACCACCGCACCCGGCCGCGTTTTCATTGCTAATGACAAAAAAGCGTTTTTCACCCGTAAAAACCACCACGCCCGGCTGCTTTTTCATTGTAAATGACGAATAAGTGCTTTTCACCCGTAAAAAGTGCTTTTCGAGCATAGGAAATCGGAAGAATTTACGGGTGAAAATGGAGAAATCTCGTTTTATGATGAATTTCGCCTCGTGTAAGCTCAAAAATTACGGGTGAAATCCTGTTTTTCCTGATTTACAATGAAATAGTAAAAAACACCGGGACGGAAACATCTTCGAATAAGAAGCGTTCCTCACCTCTGTTTTTTCTCTTTCCTACCGGTAACTTTTGCGAAAAGCAGAACCGCTCCGGCATAAACAGCGCCGGCGAGAAGAGCTTTACCAACTATGGGAAAAGCGAACTTCTTTTTATTGATCTGAGTTTTCAGGTCAGTATAATCGATCGGAATACAGCACTTCGGATCTTTCGAATCATATGTGACGACTGTTCCGGTAAAATCACCGGTTACTTCCCAACGGATATATTCTCCCCTGTCATCTTCTATGTACTCACTTTTTGCTGTCACATCATATTCTTGCGGATTCCGATCCATATCAAGAAACAGCTGCGCCTTCTCCGCGTTGCTAAGAGCCCGGTCTGCTATGAAGAGTTCAGAAGACTCCAGATCGATCGGGTTAAACGTCCCGGAGACAAGGCCTTTGCGAGATCGGGAATACCCCCAATCAAGCCCGTAGACCTTTACCTCTCGCAACTGATGGACCTTGAAAAGACCGACTCCATCCGCGGGTCCCAATACCGCTTCAAAAACAGGCGCATCCTCATCAATATGGATCACCATGTCACTTGGGAGATTAGAAGGGAAACGATTATTCTCAGAATCAAGGATCGAGGCTTCGAACCGGCTGGCCAAAAAAGCCCATGCCGCAATCACGAACAATATTCCTATAAAACAGATAATCGCACGTCGTAGAACCTTGTTCATT
>ONFC01000193.1 GCA_900317035.1 uncultured Eubacteriales bacterium | reverse complement strand
AGAAGCGCCATCTTACATGGAGATGCCGCTTCGATCCCCATCGACGCGGATGTGGAATAAGCTCGCGTGAGTCCTCCGGTCCCGAGAAGGATACCGCCGAAATATCTCGTGACGACACAGATCACATCATCCAGTTCCTGATGAAGAAGAACATCGAGTACCGGCATGCCGGCAGTCCCCGACGGTTCGCCGTCGTCGCTGTATCTCTGTTCGAGTGTCTCATCTCCTGCGCGGTAGGCATACACGTGATGTCTGGCATCCGGAAATTCTTTTTTTATTTTACGCAAAAAGTCCGTCGCTTCTTCGCCGGTCGATACAGGTGCGACATCGGCGATAAAGACGGACTTCTTTACTTCATATTCGATCCTTGCGGGATGTTCTACTGTTTTCCAGGATGTGCGGGGCAAATCAGACAAGCTCCTTATATCTCTGGTACGCCATCATCAGAAGCGATCTGTCCTGGCTGTAGGTCACCATTTCCAGTGCTTTTTCCACGGGATAAAAACCGCCGTCGGAGAAGTTCTGCTCTGCATTCGGGGTGACGCTGTCGCTCTCGGCACGCATGACATACCAGACGATCTTATTGCATACCGGTCTCTGGCGGGTGATCGAGTAGAATTCATAGTTCGTTCTTCCGACCGGGAAAAGGATCTTCGCCGTTACACCTGCCTCGACAGATACTCTTTCCAGCGCAACATCTTCCGGCTTTTCCACCGTGCGGATGACACCCTTCGGGAAGCACCAGTCCGCTTTTTCATTCTGCAGCAAAAGCACTGAATCTCCGTAAAAAACGATTCCACCTGCACAATTTCTCTCGAGCATCGGTAACACCCCCGGTCGGTTGTAAAGAATTGCTTATATTTTATCATGCTTGTTCCCGTGTTGACAATGCGCGAAGATGCCGCCTTCTTGTCAGTGGAAACATTTATTTATATAATTAGTGTGGTTTTTTATTGACTAGATTTTTAAAAGCAAGAAGGTCTACTTTTATGGGATATTCAATGTCACGCGAGAAGAAGAGAGCGCGCATCCAGATGCTTCGCAAAACGATCGCCGTGCTGTTTGCTCTTTGCGTCATCTTATTTGTTGCAGACATCGTCTGTGTATTCATTCTTCTCGGCAAAAAGGGAAAGTCAAAGCCTGCTTCTACCGAGACGACTCCTACGAGCGTTTCCATTCCTGAGGATACGACAGGAGAAGGTTCGGATACATCCTCTGCATCCGAATCCGCGGAGTCATCCGAAACGACCACTGTTCCAGGCGGCGTGGAAGTAAAAGAGTATCTGCCCAAGAACGATCTTGCCGAGTCTTACTGGGGACCGCTTCCGGAAGTATCTGAAGTAAAACCGGTCCAGCATAATAAGATCCACGGCATCTACATCGCATCCTGCATGCACTTCGAAGAGAATCTCGAGCTGGCGAAAAAGACAGACATCAATGCATTCGTTATCGACCTCAAAGATGAGGGCGGCGGTATCTATTACAACACCTCTCTCCAGATGGCGAAAGACATGCACCTGTGGGTCGACAACGGCGGAAACTGGACAGATAAGGGTCCGGGAAGCTACGTGTCGAACACGTATAACCTCGAAGAAGTCGTCAAAAAGTGCCACGAGAATGACATCAAGGTCATCGGCCGTATCGTATGTTTCAATGACCCGTCCATGGCGAGAAACCACCCGGAGATGAGCATCAAGGACGAGGCCGGAAACTCCATGCACTTCAACCTCGAAGGCAAGCACCAGTTCCTGAATCCATACGATTCCCGCGTCTGGGATTTTCTGATCGACATCGCGCAGGAAGCTGTCGATATGGGCGTAGATGAGATCCAGTTCGACTATGTCCGTTTCCCGACGATCAGCACGAAGAAATATAACGAGAAGCCGTACTTCGGTCCTGAGGATTCCACACCGACACGTATCGATGCGATCAACCGTTTCCTGCAGACCGCGCGCCGCAAGATCCAGGATCCGACAGGTATCCCGGTCACCGCGGACGTATTCGGTATCATCCTTTCTTCCGAGCTCGACGGAAAGCTGATCGGTCAGGGATGGGATACGGTAGGACTTACCGGTATCGATTCGCTCTGTCCGATGCTGTACCCGTCACACTACGCAGATAACACGCAGCTGAACGGAAAGATGTTCGACTATCCGGACCTCTATCCGCACGATGTTATGTACCATGCGCTCATGTCAGGAAAACCCGCCGCCTCCGTAGAAGGATATGCCACCGTACGTCCTTATGTGCAGGCATTCACGGCGACATGGATCAAGCACCACCTGAACTATAAAGTTCCTGAGGTAAAAGCACAGATCCAGGCGATCCAGGATGCGGGGTACGATGAGTGGATCCTCTGGAATGCCGCGGCGAACTACGTCAACCGCTACGAGTGATTTTCCAAAAAACTCTTCACGAATCAGTCAAATGAAAGGTGTGTCTCAACGCAATGAGGCACACCTTCTTCTATAGGAAAAAGAAATTATTACACAAATGAAAATCATTTCTCCTTTTTGCTTTTATATGTGTTAATAT
The DNA here is from genome assembly GCA_900317035.1 of uncultured Eubacteriales bacterium. Classification (GTDB taxonomy): domain Bacteria; phylum Bacillota; class Clostridia; order Saccharofermentanales; family Saccharofermentanaceae; genus Scatonaster. The sequence goes on along the minus strand of ONFC01000193.1, from coordinate 481 downwards.
GGATGTTAGATATTCGGAGAAAGCAGGTACTCCTCATGCCGCTTAGATCGATACATGCATTTGCCGGTGGTGTACATCCTCTCGGCAATAAAAATACCGATGTTCTTCCATCCATTCATCTGCATGGATTCCCCGAGGTCGAGTTGCTGATGCAGCAGCATATCGGACCGCCCTGTACGTGTGTGGTCCGGCCGGGTGATCACGTCGATGTCGGAACGCTGATCGGGCGCGCCGATAAACCCATGTCCGTACCGATCCACTCCAGTATTTCCGGAACTGTTAAAGAAGTTCACTACGTCGTTTCCGCTAATGGTGCGCCTGTCGAAGCCGTGCGTATCGAGTCGGATTTTAATCACACGATCAATCCTTTCTGCAAGCCTCCGAAGGTCGAGTCTTTCGAAGACTTCATCCAGATGATCAGGGACTCCGGCCTGGTCGGACTTGGCGGCGCTGCTTTTCCTACATATATAAAACTGAATCC
>ONFC01000190.1 GCA_900317035.1 uncultured Eubacteriales bacterium | reverse complement strand
AAATGACTAGAGTAATAAGGAGATAATCAGTATGAAAACAACAATGAAAAAAGTTGCTGCTATCGTTATGGTAAGTGCTATGGCTCTTGCAATGGCAGCATGTAAGAAGGGCGCGAAGAAAGTTTCCGTTGACGACTTCAAGAAGGCTTGTGAAGAAGTTGGCCTGACTGTCGAAGATCTTGGCGGTGGAGACGGCGCAAAAGAGCAGTATGAAGCTAAAAACGCAGATGGCTCCCTTGAAGTGACTTATGTCGTCGCTGAGAAGTCGGATGATGCCAAGAAAGCTTTTGAACTTGCTTCCGCCGGCACAGATTCTCTTAAGGAACTGGGTGCCGATGTTAAGAAGAGCAGTGGCAAGCTCGTGGTAACCATGGAAGACAAGATGTATGCTGCTACTGTGCATTCTGGAGATATGTTCCTTTCCATTTCTGCTTCCAATGATGCAGAGGCTGTAAAAACAGCAAAAGAACTCGCAAGCAAACTTGGTATCTGATTAGCTTCCAGCTGAGATCAAATTATCAACCAAATGATCAAAGAAAGATGGCCTCCAACGGAGACCATCTTTTTCTTTGCATTCCATGGCAAAAAGAAAACCCTCAAGGTTTTCACCTTGAGGGGGTATTCTTTAGTCCTTATGGACTTTTACAAACTCAAAAGATTAGAGAGAAACTCTTCTTATTTCTTCACTCAAGCAGTGGGAGGATTCAACAGACCCCATTGCCTGAGTTGTATGTTCGTCCTGCATCGGTCTGTCCTCCTTTGTTCTTTCTATGGCTTTATTCTAAAGAAGAAAAGTGTATGCACTATGGCTCATTTGTTAACAAACTAAAAAGAAGTGTTTTTAATTGTGACAGATTGGTTCTTCTTTTAACGATTTATACGTTTATCCCTGTTCACCTGTCTGCGTCGCATCTTCGTTCAGCTGGCTTCTATAGTACGCTTCCAGCGCCGGCCGTGCAGCGACATAATACTTTTCCAGTGATGGATCGAACTGGGTTCCCATACCGTCCAGGATGATCGCATCCGCTTTTTCAAAAGGCATCTTCTCTTTATATACACGTTTACTTACAAGCGCGTCATATACATCCGCTACAGCCATGATCCTCGCCTCCAGCGGGATATCATGCTCGGAGATCTTTTCAGGGTATCCTTTGCCATCCCATCTCTCATGATGGTAATGCGCCACGTTGACCGCGATACGGCGGAACTCCTCATCATCCGTATCCTTCAGGATCTCATGAACAACTCGTGCCCCCTCTGCCGAGTGGGATTTCATGATCTCATATTCTTCCGGCTCGTATCGTCCCGGCTTCAGCAAAACCGCATCCGGTACTGCGATCTTTCCGATATCATGCATTGGCGCCGCTTTGATCATACACTGGCAGAATTTCTTCGACAGGGTCAGTTCCGGATCCTTCTGCATCTGTTCGATCAGAAGCTTCACACCTTCACTGGTCCTCTTGATATGACCGCCCGTGAACGGGTCACGGCTTTCAACCATCGTCGCCATGCTGATAAGGAGATGGTCATTCATCTGCAAGATCCGGGCAGTTTTCTGGTCCACTTCAAAGCGTAGAACAGTGTTAAATTTCTCCTGAAATTCGATGTTTTTCACATCTGCGGTATCATCTGTGATAAACAGCTGATACCCTCTTTTCCGTCTGCCGTCATAGAGGTGATTCACGTCAACATGAACGATCCTTTTTTCGTCTTCCAGATGATAATGGATATGATTCTCATCATCGATCTTTCCTTCGTTAAAGTCTCTGATCCACGACATGATCGTCGCCTGACATTTCGGATTCTCCTTGACGGACTTATCCACATGAAGTTCTTTCAGGAACGGGAACCACTTCTTTGCCGTCTCATTAGAACCTAAATAATTCAGACGGAAATCGAGGGAAATAAACGCAGTATCTCCCTTCTGCACCAGAGCCTCCAGTGCGGACTCATTGATATCGTAGAGTTCGAGACGATGCACGATGAGAAGGTAGGCAAACTGGGCAAAGACATACGATGCGGCAGCCAGCTCGATCTTACTTGAAATGACCCTTCCGGTAAAGAAAGTCAGCATCGAAGTAACGACCGGAATAAACAGCATAAGAATGATCCTGTGGGATACATCGTTTTTCTTGATCAAACTGTATACCAATGCGATCAGGCACAGGAAAAAGCATACAAAGATCCACAAATACAAAACGCTATGCCACGGGCCATAGTGCTTTTCCGTCAGCATGGAGACACCGTCTTCCACTTTGAAAGAGACATTCTTGTAAAACATATCCGAATGACCGATCGAGAGCACCGGAAGATAAAAAAGCATCGTCAGTCCGACCAGACATCCGCGTATCGGCTTCGGAAGATGGTAGTGGCAGAGTTCCACGATCGTAAGTAATACAAACAGAATATTGAACAGTACCGTCAGGTAGATGACCTGGGTCCCCAAGATCGCGGTCTGCAGATTCGCTGCACGTGCTACCGCAAGATGCGAAAGGATATTCACGGGAACCAGAAAAAACACCAAAGTGATATTGGCATCGAAATGCTTGTTCCACATGAACACATAGATCAGTGAAAACAAAACTGAAAGACCGAACAGGATCTCATAATATAGCAGCATAAATCATCCCCCTAAGGCAGTAACCTTACTCGTATTATAGCATGAAGATACTGTTCTGAAGAAAAAAAGCGGAGGACTGATGTCCTCCGCCGTAGATATCTTCAGGTTCTAGAAAACTCAAAATGAAAACGTGTCCTTAATGCCTGACCACTTCTGATCCTTATCGGAAAGATTGAGTGATACCCCATCGACAGAATATCCTTCCGAAGAAGCTGTCCCCTTATATTCACCGGACAGTTTCGGCCAGACGATTCCTATCTCAGGATCGTTCCATGCCATGCCTCCTTCATCATTCGGATGATAGAAGTCATCACACTTGTAGCAGAATTCCGCAACGTCTGATAACACGAGGAAACCATGTGCAAATCCGCGCGGAACCAGGAACTGTTTTTTGTTTTCTTCAGAAAGGATCTCCCCATGCCACTTACCGTAAGTC
>ONFC01000184.1 GCA_900317035.1 uncultured Eubacteriales bacterium | reverse complement strand
TAATCAGGACAGAGACCGGAAGGCCGATCAGAAGCGCCAGTCCGGAGCTGCTGATATCTTCGAGAAGAAGCATCAGCAGAAGTTTGGTCTTCTTCATGCCCATCATAATATATACGCCGAATTCATGTGCACGGCGCTCGATCTGGTACTTACTTGCGAAGTAGATCAGGGCGAAAACGATAAAGAGCGTGAAACCATACAGAACGGAGATCATAGCGAACAGTTTTCGTATCGCATCACCTTCCAGTGTTTTCAGGTAGCGCATCACGTCCTGGCTGCCCAGAGAAAGCACCACATAAAATGCGATGATCGAGATGATCAGCGATCCCATGAAAAGTGCATTTTCTTTATGGCTTCGGACACTGTTACGGAAGACGAGCTTAAAGAACATTTGCAGATCCTCCTCCCAGCTGAGCCAGCACTTTCAGGATGCGGTCGTAGAAACTTTCGCGGCTCTCATTATCTTCTTTTCTGAGTTCGTGGAAGAGCTTACCATCCTGGATAAACATGATCCGGTTGCAGAAAGACGCGGCATTGGAATCGTGGGTAACCATGAGGATGGTCGATCCGTCCTCGGAATTCAGGCCCGAAAGCTTCGTCATCAGTGCTTTTGCATTCTTAGAGTCCAGCGCGCCGGTCGGCTCATCGCAGAGGATCATACCCGGATTCAGGATCAGGGCGCGGGCCGCCGCGATACGCTGCTTCTCACCGCCCGACATCTGGGACGGGAACTTGTTGAGGATATCTTTGATCTCCAGATATTCCGTTATCTTCCGGAAACGCTCCGAATCCGCGTCTTCCTTACCGCCGTGAAGAGATACCGGAAGCAGGATATTCTCCTTGCCGGTCAGATTATCGATGAGCTCGAAGCTCTGGAAAATATATCCCATATCTTTTCCACGGTACTCGGCGAGGTGTGATCCGGAGAGCTTACTGATTTCTTTTCCGTTCATCTCGATCGAACCGGAAGTCGGCTTGATCACCGCGGCGATACAGTTCAGAAGAGTGGATTTACCGGAACCGGACGCACCCATGATTCCCAGGAATTCACCCGGCATGACCTGAAAACTGATCCCGTCGAGCGCCTTGGTCTGGCTGTCGCCCTTTCCGTAATACTTCTTCAGTGATTCTATTTTTAAAACAGGCTGCATAAATGCACCTCCCTTTCTTGTCTGGTACCATCGTAAAACAAGAACGGGAGAAAGACCACTTACAGCTGATGTAAGGTTTCGTCGAGTATCTGCTAATTCGCAAAGAACCTTCCGGATCTGTCCTCGGCCTTCGGCCTGCGGAGGCTCCTTCAGTTTTTTGCGAATTTAGAAGATATCCGAAGAATACCCTCGAGAGAGGGCTCCTCCATGTTTTCTCGACGAAACTCGCGTCTGCGGAGGCTCCTTCTTTTTCGGTGAAATATTTTTCTCCACATAAACCCTGGAGAGCGCCTCCGCAGGGCAACGCCCGAGGACCAGCGCCGGAAGGCTTTATGTGGAGAAATAATTACTCGATAATGATGGTGCCGCCGCCTAAGACTTCTTCGCCGTTGTAGAAGACCGCTGCCTGCCCCGGCGTGATTGCACGGATCGGCTCATCAAATACCAGGCGCACTTTTCCGTCTTCCAGAGGATAAGCTGTCGCCCACTGTTCTTTCTGGTGATAACGGAGCTTGGCCTGCACGCGGACCGGCTCGGTCGGGACTTCGCCGGAGATCCAGTTGACGTCATCGACCAGCGCCTCGCTGTTACGAAGGTCCTCATCATAGACCAGAATCACGCGGTTGTTTTTTACGTCCAGGCGGGAGACGTACATCGGCGCCGGAAGCGCCAGCCCCAGGCCTCTTCTCTGACCGGGTGTATAGCATACTATCCCCTTATGGGTGCCTAAGACTTTTCCTTCTTTATCGACAAAATCACCTGCCGGGTATTCGTGTCCGGTGTATTTTTTCAGGAAGGAGACATAGTCGCCGTCCGGCACGAAGCAGATGTCCTGGCTCTCTCTCTTTTCCGCATTGACCATGCCGGCGTCCTTTGCGATCTCGCGCACTTCGGTCTTCTTCAGATCGCCGAGCGGAAATACGGTATGCGCCAGCTGTTCCTGCGTCAGGGCGTAAAGCACGTAGCTCTGGTCCTTGGACTCGTCCAGTGCTTTTAGAAGATGGAAACGGCCGTCTCTCTCCTCGATCCGCGCATAGTGGCCGGTCACGATCACGTCGCAGCCGAGGATCTTCGCGCGTTCGTACAGTTTTCCGAACTTGAGATACCGGTTACAGTCGATACAGGGATTCGGAGTCCGCTCATAGAGCTTGCCGAACTTGAGATAGCGGTTACAGTCGATGCAGGGATTGGGTGTGCGTCCGTGCTCATAACAGTCCACGAACTTGTCCATTACCTTCTGCCTGAATTCATCCTGAAAATTAAAAACATAGTAAGGGATGCCGAGGTGCATGCAGACAGACCGTGCATCTTCGACATCATCCAGGGAACAGCATGTCTTGGGATTTTCGACGACGATATCGTCGTTGCTATATAGCTTCATCGTGCAGCCGGTACAGGTATAGCCCCGTTCCAGCATGATCTTGGCGGCCAGCGAGGAGTCCACCCCGCCGCTCATGGCGATCAGGGCGCTGCTCATTTGCCGAGTTCCAGCATCGCGTCGATGCACTTTCTGGAGTCGCGGATCAGTTCATCGCTCATGAGGATCTCTTCCCCGCCGGTTCCGAGCACCGTGCGATATACATCCGCAAGTGTCGTTGCCTGCATGTTGTGGCAGACACAGTCCTTCGAAAGTGCATAGAAGTTCTTGTCCGGGCAGTCAAACTGCAGATGCTCGACGATACTGTTTTCGGTCGCGATGATGAATTCCTTATCTTCGCTCTTTTTCGCGTATGCCATGATCTCTGTCGTGGATCCGACGAAGTCCGCCTGGGCAACAAATTCCGGACGGCTCTCCGGATGGATCAGGATCTTGGCACCCGGATGCTCTTCACGGGCTTTGTCAAAATCTCTCTGCGTGAAGCGCAGATGTGTCGGACATCCGCCGTGGACAAGCTTCATCTGCTTGTTCGGGAGCTTCTTGCCGATCCAGTCACCGAGATTGCAGTCCGGTACGAAAAGGATCTTGTCGTTATCGATATTGTTAATGATCTTTACTGCGGAAGAGGAGGTAACCGCGACATCGCAGAGCGTCTTCAGTTCCGCAGTCGTATTGATGTAGGCAACCACGGTGTGATCCGGATTCTCTGCTTTTAAAGCCGCGAGCATCTCCGGCTCGATCTGCTCCGCCATCGGGCAGCCTGCCACCGGATTGGCCAGATAGACCTGCTTTTCCGGCGAGAGCATCTTCACGGTCTCCGCCATAAAACGGACACCGCACATGATGACTTTTTTAGAGGAAACTTTGGCCGCTTCCTGGGCAAGTCCGAAAGAATCGCCGATATAGTCCGCGACCTCCCAGATGTCATGGCGCTGATATGCATGTACTAAGATGCAGATATCGCGCTCCTTCTTTTCCTTGATGATTGCATCCTGCAGTTCGCGAACGGTCATATTTCTACCTCACATTAATCATTGATGAACATCGGGAAATAGCTCTCGATGTCATCGAAGAATTTCTTTAAATGGATCAGATCCGTCGCCGCCTTATGTACGGTGATCGCGATCGGGAGATACTTTCTTCCGTTTTCTTCGACGATCTTGCACATATCGACCGTCGGGAAGAAATAGTCTTTCATCTCGTGAAGATCGACAGAGAATCCGTCAAAAGAGAACCACGGGTTGAAGCAGACATTGTAGCTGTTCGTCGGCGGCATGCCCTTCATGGCAAAAACACCCTTGCTGGAGCCGTATTTCTCGAGGTCCTGCAGGAACTTCTCATTAAAGACCGAGAAGTCCTCATCGTACTCTGTCCACAGGATCGTAGATGTCTCATCGTCCTCGTGATACACCGGATAGGCCGGGTTCAGGTAGTTCCACCAGCCGATCTGACCGTCTTTATATGCGACACTGAGTTCGCCCTGATTGTTGATCGCGCGCGTCACCATATAGTAGAACACGCAGTCCTGACGGTAGCCCTTCTTCTCGATCGCAGGAAGAAGATCTGTAACATCGATCTTCTTATTCAGCGAGATATTCATCGGGAACATCTTCGCGTAGTAGTGGAAGTGCTGGGCTCTCGGCCATGTTGTCTGATCGTAGGTGAAAAACTGTGATTTCATAGGATCTCCTCAATGTGATCGACGGACATCACCTGCGCATAGCGGTGATTCCAGATCTCGTAGCTGTAGTAGTGATAGAGTTCTTCTCCGGAGAGATAGCGGTTATCAAATGTTGTGTGTCCGCCACGCGGAACGATCACATCATATCCGAGTTCAAAAGCCACCTTGATAGTAGCATCCACGCAGAAATCCGTCTGCATGCCGGTAACAATGAGTCTTTCGACGCCCTGTTCCTTCAGGTATTCCTGAAGTCCTGTTTTTCGAAAAGCACTGTTATACTTTTTGTTGAAGATCTTCTCCCCGCTTTTCGGCGCGACCTGCGAATAGATCTCAAACCCGTTCTCTCCGGGGACCAGCGTATTATCTTCATGACGGATAAAGATCACTTCGATCCCTTTATCCCGGCAAATCTTCTCCATCTGGGAGATCGTCTTGATCAGACGTTTCTCATCGTACGGATGCTCAAGAATAAGAGCATTCTGCATATCGACCACAAGCATCGCCGTCTTCGGCATAAGACAACACTTCCTTCAACCATCAAAATCATACCCCGGCCACGCATCTCCCCAAGGAGAAACCCCGCGCAACCGATATACCCTATTACTATACCACAAAACAGATGCTCTTTCTTAGTAAATTGCGAGAGAGAAAGGAAAGGGTCGAGGCTGCCCCGTTGGGTAATGGGACAGCCTCAGGAAACAAGGAAGTAGAGGTATATATTTAGGGAGGTCCTTCTATGTTAATCAGCCATTGCTGGCCTTCTGCTTTCCGGCATCTGTTTCTGCCGGAGGATTATTCTCTACCCAGTCGATCGTATCCTCGAGCGAAGCTCTGAGATCTCTCGGTGCGTAGTGCAGGTCCGCACTCGCATTCTCACTCTCATAGAGCGGTTCCGGCGAGATGAACGGTCCGTATTTGTCTTTCGGATTGGCCTTCTTCGTGATCTTGTAGTACAGCTGGGCGATGCCCTTTCCATTCAGAAGCCAATTCGGAACTGTCTTCGTTACTTCGTCTCTACCTGTGATCTCATGCAGGTTATGCAGGAAATCCTGGGTACTTATGTAGGTGTTCGAAAGGATGTAGCACTTTCCTTTCTTACTGTTTTCTGCGGCTTCCAGAACACCGGAAGCTACGTCACGTACATCGGTAAAATCCACGCCGCCCGGGATACTGACCTTGAGGTCACCGGATAGGTAATCCCGGATCAGCGAGATGATGTCTGAGTTACCGTACTCATAAGGTCCTAAGACCAGCGACGGAAGAAGGATCACTGCATTTAAGTTATTCAG
>ONFC01000072.1 GCA_900317035.1 uncultured Eubacteriales bacterium | reverse complement strand
TAAAAGAAATGCGTGTCGGATTCTTTAACGGCATGCTCCTCGGATCTCTGGCATTTGTCGGGATCGGACTTTATGTCATGCTGTTTAAGCACTACACGGCGGGATTTTCTTTTGCCGTGGCGGCCTGCGTAGGCGGTTCGCTGTGGCTGGCCATGATCGTCAGCAGCCTTGTCGGAACGCTGGTTCCGATGTTCTTCCATAAGATCAAAGTCGATCCGGCGGTCGCATCCGGCCCGCTTATCACGACGGTAAATGACCTGGTCGCCGTTGTGACCTATTACGGCTGCGCATGGATCTTCCTGATCAATCTCTTCCACACGGTGGCCTGAAAAAGATCAGAAAACGAAGCCTGCCGGGGCAGGCGAAGAGAAGGAAAAACTTAGATGAAAAAAGAGCTGCCTTTCGGAGGACAGCTCTTTTCTTTTGATTCGTTTTCCGGTTTCCGGGAATCAGGCCAGGATGATTCCGACGATCTCTTTCTGAAGTGACTTCAGCTTCGTGATCTCCTCGGAGATGGAGTCAGCGCGGGAAGTGCCTCTCTTTTCTACCAGAACGACAGATCCGAACTTCTCGACCGACTTTACGGTATTAGCATCCGTGAGGATGTTTCCGACGTATTCGATTTTTCCCTTCAGCGCATCTTTCAGAGAAGAGAGAGCCGGATCGGAAGGATCGATCGTGCCGATCATGCAACAGCCGTTCCCGCTCTTTTCTGCAATTGCCAGAGTGTTAGCAACTGTCGCGTCAACGACGGCTTTGTTGCTGTAGGTCGGATCACCTTCCAGATTCTTGATGGTCTTATCGAAGAAGATCCTCTTCGTAGCCGGAGCCACACCAAGGAGCGGATACGGGAAACGGGAAAGCAGATTGTTTCTGGAACGGATCTTGCCGGAACAAACGTCTCTGACATATACGAAGGCAAGAGACATGAAAAGACCCAGGATAAATCCGACAATCGCAAACTTGAGAACGCTTCTCTTCGGAGAACGGGAAGAATTTGCATTGGAAAGCTTGCTCTCCGCGGATTCCAGATCACGCTTGAGATCAGAAAGTTCCTCTTTCGCGATGCTCAGGTTTGTCAGGTTATCTTCGATGTTCTTATTCAGGTTATTCAGTGTATCGCTATCTGAGGTCAGTGATCTCTCAGAAGAAAGAATGTTGTCTTCATATCTTGTACGGCTATCGTACATATCACGGTTCACTTCGTATCCGTTAAAAGAATTCACAATGGTGACTTTGTAGGTGGGATCAAGATCCCTAAGGATCTTTACGATCTCCGAATAGAGATAATCCGCGGCTTTCTTTGCCAGGGAGAGATCCGAATAATAAACTTCAAGACGTACAAACTGATCTTCCACGTTGCTTACGCTGATCAGTTCCTCGATATAGCGCTTATCTGCATCAGTTCCGAGGATCTGCTTCACATTCTCGAGGATCTCGTCCGAGAAAGGATACATCACGGCACAGGCATTTACGATGCGGCGCTGCTCATTTGCTTTATAATTCGCATATTCTTCAGCGGCACCTTCCGGGATCGGAGCGTCTACGGCAAAGGTGATCCTTGCGGTTCCGCAGTTAAAAGGATCGATCGAGTAGTAGAGGCTGGTTTCCAGATATGCTCTTCTTTTTTCGTTCAGTGCACGGTCTCTCTCGATCTTGCGGGTATAGTAAGGGATGTTGACTTCGTTGATCGTTTCATTCTTATGCTCAAGATTCTGGATCGTGAACTCTTTGGCGGCGACTTTTTCCGCAGCGGTATCTACATCCTCCTGAAAGGCACTGTTAACGGTCGCCTTTTTCGCTCTGTAGTAACCGTAACCGCCGAGAAGGGCAGTGAAAAATGCTGTAATAGCAACGATCAGAACGATCGACTTTAAAAAAGATGCGATGATATCCGTTACTTTTATTTCAAGTTCGTTTTTTTCCATAAATCTAGCTCCTGTGGTAAATCCTGTTCCCCCGGCAAAGTAATTATCGGGAAAAGATACTCGCTATGTAGTATATCGCCGAATTGAGGCGTGTCAATGGATATATGCTTTCAATATTATAACATATCGATATTCCGCCCCTTTTTTCTGAGATATCTCTGATAGAAACTATGTATCCATACCCGAACCGAAAGATGCCGTAAGGGGCTTGACAAACGCATCTTTGCAGAGTAATCTAACGTCAAATTGAACATAGCAAAAGCGATGACGAAGAGAAGTAGCCTGTTTTATCGCTTTCAGCGAGCGGGGGACGGTGTAAGCCCCGTAGAGTGAATGCAGGTGAATAACACTTCCGAGCTGCAAAATGAAATGCCGAAGGCGGCGTACGACAGAAAGCCGCAAGACGCAGAGTAGTGGAAGCCGAAGGCCGCGCGTCAGGTGGCAGGGTTTGATGGAACCCGGTAAGGTGGCTGTGGAGATCACAGCAATTCAGGTGGTACCGCGATTGGAAAGTCGTCCTGAAGCAGAAGATGCTTCGGGGCGTTTTTGTTTATGTTCGAAAAGCACTTCTGAAAGATCATATAAGCCGCCCGGACAAGTGCTTTTGCCTGGGAAAGAAAGTGCAAAGGAGAAAACAAATGGACATTGTAGATGTAAGAGAGATCTTCAGAAACAGAGAACAGTATCTCGGTAAAGAAGTGACCGTCGGCGGTTGGGTAAGATCCATCCGTGACTCCAAGACCTTCGGCTTTATCGTGCTGCATGACGGTACGTTTTTCGAGCCGATCCAGGTCGTATATCACGATGCGCTTCCGAATTTTGATGCGATCTGCAAGACGAACGTCGGCGCAGCACTCATCGTTACCGGAACGCTGGTAGCTACCCCGGAGGCCAAGCAGCCTTTTGAGATCCAGGCAACAGAAGTCGTTCTGGAAGGCGATTCCACACCGGATTATCCGCTGCAGAAGAAGCGCCACAGCATCGAGTACTTAAGAACGATCACACATCTGCGTCCGAGAACGAACCTGTTCCAGGCGGTCTTCAGAGTAAGATCCCTGTGCGCTTATGCGATCCACAGATTCTTCCAGGAGAGAGACTTCGTCTATGTACATACTCCGCTGATCACCGGTTCCGACTGCGAGGGTGCAGGTGAGATGTTCCAGGTAACTACCCTGGACCTTAACAACATCCCGAAGACGGACGACGGTAAGATCGACTACAGCCAGGACTTCTTCAACAAGCCGACAAACCTCACGGTATCCGGCCAGCTGAACGGCGAGACTTTTGCGATGGCATTTAAGAACATCTACACCTTCGGACCGACATTCCGTGCCGAGAACAGTAACACGACACGTCACGCGGCGGAGTTCTGGATGATCGAGCCGGAGATCGCATTTGCAGATCTGAAGGACGATATGCTCCTTGCCGAGTCCATGATCAAGTACATCATCAACTTCGTTCTGGAGAATGCTCCGGAAGAGATGAAGTTCTTCAACGATTTCGTAGATAAGGGCCTGATCGAAAGACTCCAGCACGTAGCATCTTCCGACTTCGGTCACGTTACCTACACCGAGGCGATCGAGATCCTCGAGAAGGTAAACGACAAGTTCGAGTACAAGGTATCCTGGGGATGCGATCTGCAGACCGAGCACGAAAGATACCTCACCGAGGAAGTCTTCAAGAAGCCGGTATTCGTTACCGACTATCCGAAGGAAATCAAGGCTTTCTACATGAAGCTCAACGAAGACGGAAAGACAGTTGCCGCTATGGACTGCCTCGTTCCGGGCATCGGCGAGATCATCGGCGGATCCCAGCGTGAAGACGACTATGACAAGCTCGCTGCCCGTATCACGGAACTCGGCATGAAGCCGGAGGACTACGGATTCTATATGGATCTTAGAAAGTTCGGTACCGCACGTCACGCCGGTTTCGGCCTCGGATTCGAGCGCTGCGTCATGTATCTTACCGGCGTAAGCAACATCCGTGACGTCATCCCGTTCCCGAGAACGGTCAACAACTGCGAACTCTGATATCCGAACTGCCCCTCGGGGCAAGTGCTTTTGCATAAGAAATAAGAAGCGTCGAAATGGCGCAAATAAAGAAACAAAGGAGAGTTGAAAATGGGTACGATTCAAATTCCGGACGGGTATAAAAGCCCGCAAACCATTCGCGAGACGGAAGTCGCGATCAAGGAAGTTAAGGACTATTTCGAGCGGGCGCTCGCAGATGCGCTCAGCCTGACACGTGTGTCGGCACCGCTGTTCGTAAAGCCGGAGTCGGGCCTCAATGACAACCTCAACGGCGTGGAAAGACCGGTTGCTTTTGGAATTAAAGAGCAGGATGAGAAAGAAGTCGAGATCGTGCATTCTCTCGCAAAGTGGAAGAGAATGGCGCTCTGTAAATACGGCTTCAACCCGGGCGAGGGCCTCTACACCGATATGACGGCGATCCGCCGCGATGAAGAGACCGACAACCTCCACTCGATCTATGTCGACCAGTGGGACTGGGAAAAGATCATCACAAAGGATCAGAGAAACATCGAGACCCTGAAAGAGACGGTCTTCCGTATCTATATGGCGATCAAGCAGACCGAGTACTATATCTGCGGCAAGTATCACTTCATGGATCCTTTCCTTCCGAACGAGATCCACTTCATCACGACACAGGAACTCGAGGACAAGTATCCGGATAAGACGCCGAAGGAAAGAGAGAACCTCATCACCAAAGAATATGGTGCTGTATTCCTCATGCAGATCGGTGGTGCGCTGAAGTCCGGAAAGCCGCACGACGGACGTGCTCCGGACTACGATGACTGGTCCCTGAACGGCGATATCCTCGTGTACTATCCGGTACTGGGATGCTCTCTCGAGCTCTCCTCTATGGGTATCCGTGTTGACGAAGAAGCAATGGCCAAGCAGCTCAAGATCGCTGGTTGCGAGGAGCGTGCCAGCCTGCCTTTCCAGAAGGATGTTCTGGAGTGCAAAGTGCCGTATACGATTGGCGGCGGCATCGGCCAGTCCCGTATCTGCATGTTCTTCCTGCAGAGAGCGCACATCGGCGAAGTGCAGTCTTCTGTATGGCCGGAGGACGTGGTCGAGAAGGCGGCTGCACACGGTGTGAATCTTCTTTGATCAGTAATAAATCGAATAATACTGACAAATCATCAGTTAATGACGGCAAAAAGCCCTGCAGAAATGCGGGGCTTCTTTGTTTGCGGATAGAAAGGTAGGCAGGTGCTTTTCTATCGGAAAGAGATGGTGGCGCTGAACGGATAGAAATCAAAAAATCGATTTTCTATCGGTATGATTAAGCTGTTATAAACAGATAAGAAATCGAAAAGACAGATTCTATCGGTAAGTAATCCTGTATGAGGACGGATAGAAGTGCTTTTCCCTGAAAAATTATCCGCTTCAATGTACTGCATTGTTCCGATAATTTTTCAGCATTCGATTTTCTATCGGTAAGAGGCAACCAAAGTGAACCGATAGAACTACAAAAAAACGAAGAATTATGGGAAAAAGTTTACAAAACTACTCATATAAAATATAGCCAGGCGCGGGGCGGGTTCGTAGAATAGAGAAAACCAATCAAAAGAATGGAGTTGAGCGAATGAAGCTTCAGGACGAACTGCTCATAAGGAAGGCCTCTCTGGGAAAAGCACTTCTAGCGGCGAAAAAAGTGCTTGATCATGCTCCAGATGGGAAACTTCGGATCTCGAGGAAGAAGACCGGGGTCCAGTTTTATCATGTGAAGAATCCGAAGGATACGCGCGGAAGATATATCAAAAAAGAGCAGATCGACCTGGTGAAGAGGTTAGCGGCAAAAGGCTATGCTTCAAGACTGAAGCGGCGTGCGACAAGAGAACTTCGCGTGCTGACCGAGTACTTGGAAATTATATCCGATAAGAGTGCGGATAGGGTTTTTGACGAGATAGGAGAGACTCGCAGGAAGCTGGTAACGCCGATCCTTCTGTCCGAGAGCCGGCGGGCGGAAATATGGATGAACGAAGAATTCGTATCGAATTCATTTCGCCCGGAGGAGAAGAAATACGAGACGCATCGTGGAGAACTGGTGCGCTCAAAATCAGAACTTCTGATCGCGAATATGTATGCTGAACTTGGAATACCATATCGCTATGAAAGCGAATTGGTTTTGAAGGATGGCGGAAGAATGTTCCCGGATTTTACACTGTTTGATACAAGGCGCAGAAGACTTATCTATCACGAACATTTTGGCATGATGGATGATGCGGATTATTGGGATAATGCAATCCGAAAAATCGAACGATACCAGAAAAACGGTATATTTCTCGGAATCAATCTGATAGCGACCTTTGAAGGCAGGAATACATCGTTAAATATGCGCGAATTGAGCCAGTCAATTCTTTCTCTGATCTGATCCGTCTTCTTTCAGATCGATTGTATCATGACGGAAAACAGTCAACAATATGGCGTGAAGGAACGTGTCAGAGGGCGTTGGCGATGCGGATGATGATGCTGATGCCGAGCTGGGCGAGCAGATAGAAGAAAAGATAGCTTACCGCCAGCATGTTAAAGGCAGCATTATCGGTGAGCATCAGGTCCTGTTTCAGAGAGACGTAGTGGGTGATGCCCATAATGACCAGCGCGACAAATATTAATGTAAAAGCACCCTGCGTACCGAGCAGTACGGAGAAGAAGATCAGGACGTCAGCGAAGCACATATAGATGGACGACATCGTGACGGTGTCAAGGGCACGCAGATAGGGAAGCTTTCTGTTAGCGAATCGCGATGTTACGCTGAAACACATCGCCAGAAGAAGAACGCTGAACCAGAGAATCACGGAGATCGTTCCGAAAGCGATGAACGGATGCGCGGAGAAAAGATCCGTCTTACCGAACAGCAGCGAGATCAGCATCCCAAGAAAAGGAGAGTTTGTCCGGTTTGTAAAGAGTACCATCAGCGAAGTAAATGTTGCGAAGATACTGTTGATGATGAGGACCTTCGGGACCGATACTTTCTGCGGACGGTTCTGGATCGTGCTTACCGGATGCCAGATATAGTTCATGACAGGGCGCAGCACCTTCGAGATCGATGGGAATTTCGAACGCACCTGATCGATGAATCTGGCAAAAGAAAACTTGCAGTCGGATGCGCCTGCGCCGGAAGAGGCGGCCCCGGCGTGATTCCAGACCTGCTTCGTCTTTTTCGATGCCTTTTTGCTGTAGTGAGAAGGATCTGCGCTGCAGGACGAATAGTCCGGCGCGGCGGAAGAATGGGTGGAATCGGAAGAATATCCGGAAGCGGACCCTGCGTCATATGTTCCGGCTGTTGAAGAATGAGCGGCGGAAGCAGAAGATGCAGAGGCAGATCCGGAAGATCCGGCTGTACTGTTAGCGGACGAAGACGTGCCGCGGCACGAACATCTCTGCCCCGGTTCGAGTTCTTTTCCACAATAAAAACAGGTTTTTGCCATATGACTGTTTGCCGACCCTTTCAGATCAAGATATTCTGAGGTTATTTAGCGCGTATTTACAGGCGTTTCGACTACACATGACCCCACTAGTAATGTATAATACGGGAAGAATGTTATCATTTTATGTCGAAACGTGACGTATTTGACAAATTTCATACATGATTCGACTGAAAGGGCGTAAAATTGAGCCAGGAGAGCGCTTCCCAAAAGAACCGGAATAATGCGAAAAAAGAGAAGGAACAGCAGGACTACGGCTGTGTCCCGAGCCGCTTCTGGTATTCTTTCTTCGGCTCGGTCATCGCGGCAAGTGTTCTCAAGCGTGTCTTCGGCATGAAGCTGAAGACGGATAAGAAGATCAGAGACCTTCCCGGTCCGCTGGTCATCGTCGGCAACCACCCGTCATTTATCGATCCGGCCATCATGGGGATCGCGCTGAAAGGCCGCCCGATCAACTTCGTCGCGGGTGAATTTCTGTTCAGAAAAAAGATATTCGGACATATCATCACGAAGGGCGGATGCATCCCGAAAGCCCAGTTCAGAAATGACTTGAGGACCGTCCGTGCGATGATGCGCGTGCTCGGAAGAGGCGGCGTTCTCGGAATCTTCCCGGAGGGGACGCGCTTTACGGACGGGCACTCTATCGGCTTTGAGAACGGCCTGGCTTCGATCATCAAGAAGACCGGCGCGGGGGTCGTGATCTTCCGCTCACACGGCGCCTATATGACGTGGCCCAGATGGAGCCAGAGCTCCTGGAGAAGAGGCCGTATCACCGCGGAATTTACGGATGTGCTTCCGTCTGAGAAGGTGCAGGAGATGAGCGTGGACGAGATCCATACCTTCATGCGAAAAGCACTGGTATATAACGAATATGAGTATTTTGCCGATCACCCGCAGGTCTTTAAGTCCAAGGCTCCGGCATCGGGGATCCAGAATATCGCGAATATCTGCCCCCGCTGCAGAAAAATGAATACGACGCGGATCGCGGATGGAAAAGGAGATACGACCCTTCCGAAAGAGGCCAGAAGGAAGCAGAATCTGATCGTTTGCAGCGCCTGCGGCAACAAAGTCATCATGAACCAGAGAGGCTTCTTCGAGCCCGCGGGCCCTGAGGACAAGTGCTTTTCCGATCTGCACGAGTGGGCGGAGTGGGAAAGATCCGTCTATGAGGCGGAGGTGAAAAAAGAGGACTTCTGTCTAAAAGAGAAGGTTTCACTTTTTAAGCTCTGCAATGAGCACGATTACGCGAAAGTCGGCGAAGGCGTCCTGACAGTCAAGGATGGCGTGATCACCTACGAAGGCTCCGAGTGCCCGCCGGAGCAGGGAATCGTATATAAGAAAGGAAAGCCCGATCCCAAATACCGGGACCGCGATATTTCTAAGGGTGCAGAGCCCGTAACGAAGACATACCAGGTCTCCGGCATGAAGGGAATGCTGATGGACTACGGAAAATTCATGGAGCTCTTCGATCCGAGAGAAGGCGCGTACCGCTACGTTCCGGAGAACCGCCAGAGGCTCTATGAGATCCAGAGCATCATCATGGCGATGAAAGATCAAAGATGTGATCGTAAATGAGGTCGATGTTCTCGTCCGAGTACTCGATTTCCGAAGAAAACATTCGGAACAGCTCGACCTGATCTTCCCTGGTAAAAGCACCTGTCTCCTTATATTTGCAAGCGCCGAGAGCGCGGATCAGTCTCATGCAGATAGCTGCAAACTTCACGCACAGCGCGGCTTCATCCTCAAGAATATCGTCACCGAGATGGCGGTAGATCAGGTACCAGACAAAGTTTTCGTATTCGAAGGCGCGGCCTTCTTTCTCTATATATGTTTCAAATGCATCGAGATCTTCGCCGGAGATCTCTAGATCTTTCAGCTTTGCAAGCTCGATACCCCATGCGGGATCGAGCTGTTCCAGACTGCCGAGAAATGCGCCCCAGTGGGCGTAGTCAGAGGGCTTCGACGGGATAACCGGTGAAGCGGCGGAATCAGATAACAGAGTAAAAATCCTGTCGATGCGATCATCCACGGACTTTGTTCTGTCCTGAAGGAGGAAGAATATCCTGGAGCGGATATCATCCGTCTCCGGAAGTCCGATCAGGCGGATCGGATCGCTGTGGGAAAGCAGCATACGGGCGGCCTCTTCACAGCAAAGTCCATATCCCATCTCCATATGGTCAGAAAAGTCCTTATAAAACCGCGGATGCTCGGTGCAGATCTCACTGAGAGAATCTTCGCCTAGATTCAAGATCAGTTCGCAGAGGTTGTCGGAATTCAGGAACGGGCAGCGCGCGTTTTCGGCCATAATGAAGTGCGCCTGAGGTTCGTCAGCTTCGGAAGGCGGGCAGATGCAGGCCTGAAGCTTATCGCCGATAGGACCGGTCACGGTCTTATACATCTCATATGTGTCGTCATCGATATCGATCTCCCAGCCGACGCAGCAGCTGTGGCGGCACTTCCCCGCGATACACTGAAATCCTATCGAATAATCGGGCATGACGATGCCCTGTACCTCATT
>ONFC01000188.1 GCA_900317035.1 uncultured Eubacteriales bacterium | reverse complement strand
GGCGCGCTGGGGATCTATGAGTTTCCCGATCTGGTTGTTTCAGACGATTCGATCCAGTTTCCGTGCGCCATATCCAATTACAATGTGTCTCCTTTTGGCGGGTATATTGCGGTTCTGGGTCTTGACCAGAATAGATTTGTTATGGACGTTTCGAGCGGTAAGATGCTTCTCCGCTATCAGGATACGCAATATGCGGATTGCGTTTTTGACGGAGACCGCGGAGTCGTATTTCAAAGAGATAGTGAAAACTACAAATATCTCGATTTTGCATCCGGTACGGAAACGGATCTCGGCCTCGGTGATGTGAAACTCATTTCCGATCCGCTGGGAAACGGATATGCGTCAATAACTGATGATGAAATAGTAATTTTCCGTGGGCCGGAAGCTCTCTGCCGTCTTGATGTACGAGGGGAATCGCTGCCGGATACGGTTAAGATCCGATCTTTTGCTTATGTATTCTTTTCCATTGATGGGAATGAAGCCTGGATAATTATCTCGGATTATGATTCGGGAACGACATATGTATATTCTGCGGATCTCAAAAATGGAAGTGTTCAAAACAGATTTACCGATCGTTCAGGGATCATTGATTACTGCACGGATGGGAAGACGATGCTTAGTTTGAAATCCGGATCGAAAACGAGCGTGATTCTTTATGCAAAAGATCTTGCAACCGGTAAAGAAGTGCTTTCCGAGCAGAATGGCTCTTCTCTTGTAGGATTTGCCGTTTTCGGGGACGACATTGTTTATTATACTCAGAATAAGATCTATATTAATGATCTCAATTTCGGATTGAAAAAAACGATCGACACTGATACCGAGCTTTCTGCATATATTTATACTCCGGAAGGAATTGCCATTTTTGACACGCAGGACGGATGTTATCTGATCCGGAATGGTGAATGCCGTTTCTTTGATCCGGATATGGATGATACCAATCTGATCCTGTCCAAAGAATTTGCGGACGGAACGCTGTTCCTCAGTACAACAGGGAATAATCAGATCGATACCTTTTCATATAGAGAAACAGATTACCTGAAACCATATGCCGATACTCCGGTTTCTTTTTCGATCCGGAATAAGTTAGACGATCCTGAAATTCCGGCACTTGAGGATAAGGTGATGGAAAAGGAAAAGGAATTCAGCCGGAACATGATCTATGAAGTGATCATGTGTGAAAATGCA
The DNA here is from genome assembly GCA_900317035.1 of uncultured Eubacteriales bacterium. Classification (GTDB taxonomy): domain Bacteria; phylum Bacillota; class Clostridia; order Saccharofermentanales; family Saccharofermentanaceae; genus Scatonaster. The sequence goes on along the minus strand of ONFC01000188.1, from coordinate 1,902 downwards.
GATTATGCGGCCTTCCAGTTATGGGACGGGGAAGTCTGTGTATACAGCCGGTCGACAGGTGACCGTGTAAAGACTTTATATCCGGCGGACGGATATGTCTGGTCGTTCTTTTATGATGCATCCTGCGGGAATTACTACATCGGAACAGAGAACTCGGTTGAGGTTTTTGACAGTGAGTTCAGAAGCATCGGAAGTATATCCGGCTGCAGTCTGTCCGGATACGACGGGGCAACAGGGCACCCGGTCGTAACGCATAGGTGGGGAGATGACCCTGATTATTATCTTGTCGTGCCGGTCAGCTATGAAGAACTGATCTCACTTGCCGATGATCTTCTTTCCGGGTATGAACCCAGTCAGAGGGTAAGGGAAAAGTACGGATTGTCGTAAGCTCAGTAAAAAGCGGCTTCCCGGGATTCCGGTAAGCCGCTTTGTTTTTACTGCTTGTATGTGTCAACGATTTCCAGATCGACCAGCGCTTTGTTTCTGTAATTGAGATCTTCGCGCAGAGTGAAGCCCTGAGCTTCCCAGAACGCGTTACCAAGGTCGTTCGATTTAAAAGCGACCAGAGCGACTTTCTTGATGCCTTCTTTATTCAGGGCTTCAAGTGCCATCTCCACAAGTTTCCCGCCGATGCCCAGCCTTCTGTGGTCCGGGGAAACAGACATGTGCTGGATGTAACCACGCCGTCCGTCGTGACCGCAGAGGATCACTCCTGCCACATGACCGTCATCTACAGCGACAAAAGAAGTGGTCGGATTCCGTTTCAGATATTTCTCAATGCCTTCTTTCGAATCATCTGTGGAATTTAAGCCATTATGGCAGGCGACCCAGATGTCATACACCTCATCATAATCATCAATTGTCATCAGTCTGAATTCCATAAATAACTCCTCATCTTTTGATTATTCTGATTGCTTTCGTGATACTGATCCATCGTATTTTGTAAAAGAAAAGCTTTCGATGTGCCTCCGCAACGCTAAGCGTGAGGACAGCACAAGAAAGCTTTTCCTATTTACAAAAGTATTGAGTCAGAATCGCGAAAGATCAGAGAAGACCATTCTTCTGCTTCATCTTCGCGTTGACCTTCATCGGGAGACCGAAGCAGTTGATGAATCCGCCTGCATCTGCCTGATTGTAAACGTCGTCTGCCTCGAATGTAGCAATCTCCGGATCATAGAGAGAGAACGGAGAAGTGGTGCCTGCCGGTGTGCAGTTACCCTTATAGAGCTTCATTCTTACTTCGCCTGTAACAACTTCCTGTGTCTTATCAACAAATGCGGAGATAGCCTCACGGAGCGGGTGGAACCACTGGCCGTAGTAAACGAGCTCGGAGAACTTCTGAGCAACGAGATCCTTATAGTGGATCGTGTCACGCTCAACAGTGAGGAGTTCGAGTTCACGGTGAGCAGCGAAGAGAAGAGTTCCGCCAGGTGTCTCATAAACGCCACGGCTCTTCATACCAACGAGACGGTTCTCAACGATATCAGCGATACCTACGCCGTTAGCGCCGGCAACCTTGTTGCAGTATCTGAGAAGATCAGCAGGGGACATCTTCTTGCCGTCAACTTCTACCGGGATACCCTTTTCGAACTTGATGGTTACATAAGTCGGAGTGTCAGGTGCTTTTTCAGGAGAAACCATGAGCTCGAGGATCTTGTCGAGGTTCGGCTCGTTAGCCGGATCTTCGAGGTCCATACCTTCGTGAGAGAGGTGCCAGAGGTTCTCGTCCTTGGAGTAGTTGTTCTCCTTGGTTACCGGAACTTCGATGCCACGTGCATTTGCATAATCGATCTCTTCGTCACGGGACTTGATATCCCAGATTCTCCAAGGAGCGAGGATCTTCATATCCGGATCGAGAGCCTTGATGGAAAGCTCGAATCTTACCTGGTCGTTGCCCTTACC
>ONFC01000180.1 GCA_900317035.1 uncultured Eubacteriales bacterium | reverse complement strand
AACTTGCCACTGCGGATCAGGCCGTCTTCCCAGAACTTCGTGATGCCCTTCTCATTACTTAAGAAATTCCATGCATCGCCATAGATGGACTTCGGTCCGCGAAGGTATCTGTACTCCTCGCCCTGACGCAGACACGGCTCGTGGTGGGACATGCCCATGACCACACCGAGTTCGTCCGCGAGCTCGCAGTTAAGAAGTCCCGGACCGTCATTCGGGAAGATCGCCGACCACATCGCCGGCCACATATAGTTGCCCTTGAGTCTTAAGAGCAGCTCAAAAACATGCTCATAGCACTTCGCATTAAATCCGCCGAATCTCTTATTGCACCAGTTGCCGAAGGCCGGCCACTCATCGTTGATGAAGAATCCTCTAAATCTGACCGACGGCTCCTTCGAGGTATATTCATATTTCGCAGAGATCGGAAAAGTGGTTTTCTTCTCCGGCATGACATCCAGCCAGTCGATAAACGGCGACACACCCAGTTTCTCTGACAAAGCGAACAGGCCATATACGGTTCCGCGTTTGTCGGATCCGGCGATCACGAGCGCGGATGTTTCCTGCGGAAGAAGAAGTCCCGCGGAGAGTTTCCCGATCACCTTGTGCTGATAGACTTCTCTTTTCCCGTCCACATCGTGGAGCGCCAGAAGACCTGCCGTCTCGAGCTTTGTAAGTATGTTACATCCGACGGTCCCTACCAGGATCGGGTATCTGATCCTACTTAATTCCTCCCCGGAAAAGTCCTCAAGCGCTGCCGCGACAGGTGCTTTTCCAAAGACGGCACCGATATCCGCAGCGACCTTCCCCGCGATCTTTTTTACTCCGGAAAAAGCTGCTTCATCGTAAAGGATGACGGTCTTTCCTTCTTTTATCGATCTGGCTGAAATCTGAAAATCCATAACTGTTACTCCCATCTTTTTCTCGGCTTGCGCAGTCTCTTGTCCGTCACTGGTATGGACACTTTCTCCGGTACCGGATCAAGTTTTTTCATCTCCTGATAGAGATGAGTAAAGTTCGTCTTCATGCGGTTGGTGCTTTCCTTATTCTTGAGGATCTCATCCGTGATCTCCGAAGCTCTGTTTCTATACGGCTTCATCGTTTCCGTCTCAATCTTTTTGATCCTGTATTCGCGATGGAAAAGGTATATGCAGGCGAGCACGAGAACACCTGCCGGGATCAGAAGAAAGAGCATCCTGTTCCTTTCCATATTGGCATGATCTTTGTTCCATTTCTTTTCTTTTTCCAGACGCTGGGACTCCGACTCTTCCGACCTCTTGTTTAAAATGGAATTGTAGTCAATAGCCACATACTTCTGCATATTCTTTTGTGCATTCTTCGCGTCCGCGGCTGCCTTCTTTGACGCTTCTGCAGGATCCATCCCCCGCTTCTCATACATCTCTTTCAGCTCTTTTTCGACCATGTAATTATTGAAATATTCGGGCATCGTGTAATTGACCTTGGTCGTTGCCTTCGTAGAGCGTGTCTTCTCCGAAGTTGCCTTCGTGTACGGGTTCTTCATCGCTCCAAAGATCAAAAGGACGAAGATCGCATAGAAAACGTAGAGGGCGATCAGGCAGCCTGCCACGCTCCTCGGATGCATCTTGATCATGTCCGCCGCAGGATCATTCGGATCACGGAACTGGAAAAGAAGCTCTCCCTTTTTATCCTCGATCCTCTGCATCTCAGAATATTCCCGTTTTTGGTCACTTCTCAGATCTTTACTCTTGTTGAGGCCCTCCTCATAGACGTGCGCCGCGTCGAAGAGTTCTTTCATCTTGGAAAAATATGATTGATGTTCCGGAAGACAGTGCTCGATCGCATACTGGATCTTCTCTTCGACAACAGGCGTATTCTTCGTCATAAGTTTCTTCGGGTCAGCAAATTCGGCGGTGCTTCGTGCGCCTGCATATACCAGGATCATGCCGCGGAGCGCCTCAAAATTCGACGGTTCCTTCGCCAGCATGAATTCATACGCTTCTTTGGCAGAATGGAATTCTCCGATTCTTATCGCGCGCGATGCTCTCTCGAGCACGTCATCCTCGCGGAAGTACTCATAGTCGAATGTCACTCCGCAAAAAGGGCACTCATACATCTTCCGTACTTCATTGACGATCAGCTGTCCGCCACATGTCGGACAGGTGTGCTTTTTTAAGTTAGAAATATTCTCAGCCATTTCCTTATCTCCTTATGTTACTATACTAATTTCCGGCGCACTTTACAACAAGAATGGTCTTTCGGAAATACCTTTTCGTATTTGCATTTTCTCCTGCAAAATCACTCATCCCGGCGGCTTTTTCCTTCGCGTTATTCACACGTGCTATAATAAATCCGAATAGTGCTTTTCGAGCCGTGGCGGACGCTCCGCTTTCAGGATCGAAAGCACCCTCTAAAAGGAGACCGATATGCCGGACATCATCATCTGCGAAGACAATAAAGAGATCGGAGATCTGCTCTCCGCTTTTCTCAAGAAAGAGAACTACACCGTCGCCATCGCGCCGACCGGTGAGCGCGCGATCGAGCTTTTCGAGAAGTACGGCGCGAAGCTTCTGGTCCTGGATATCATGCTCCCGGGCATCGACGGATTCGCCGTCTTAAGTAAGATCCGTGAATCATCGAATACGCACATCATCATCGCCAGTGCCAAGAGCGATAAAGACAGCAAGCTCGAGGGCTTGGCGCTCGGCGCCGACGACTATATCGAGAAGCCCTACGACATCGATATTCTGCTGGCGAAGATCAAGGGTGTCTTTAAAAGAAAATACGCCGTCGAGGAGATCATCGACGGAGATCTGCGCCTGAATACCGTGCAGCATACACTTGCTGTCGGCGGAAAGCCCGTGGTCGTCACGGAGAAGGAATTTGCTCTGCTTCAGCTTCTGATCGAGAATAAGAACACCACGCTGCGCAAGGAATATATCTTCAACAATATCTGGGGCAGCGACAGCGATTCCGAGATCCAGACGCTGACCGTCCACATCAAGTGGCTCCGCGAGAAGATCGAGAAAGACCCGAAGAATCCGAAGCACATCATCACCGTATGGGGCACGGGGTACCGTTATGAGTAAAGATGCAAACGGAGGCAGCACAAGCTCCTCAAGAAACACACCTCTTGCATATTCCGAAAACGGTATGCGCCGCTTCCGCATCATCGTCTGCGTGATCCTCGTGTTCGAGATCCTGCTGATCGGAGTTTGTAATTTCCTTCTTCTCGGCAGCATGAAAAGGGACGCCGGAAGGCAGTACCGTGTGGATATCTCCCGCGCCTCGGATGATCTTAATCTCCTGATCGCACTTTCGAGTTCCCATCCGGTACAGGTGGATTTCCGCCGTGGAGAAACACCGGCGGATACCGATCCGCGTCTTTCCTTCGACATG
>ONFC01000176.1 GCA_900317035.1 uncultured Eubacteriales bacterium | reverse complement strand
CCCGGATAAATACCGAGATGATTCTTTGAAGCCGCAAAGTGGATGATGTTGACTCTCTTTCGATATGTCGGCATACTCCAGGAAATTTTTTCTTCGCAATCCGGCAATGCCTCATGCAGAACCCTTCTCTATTATTCCGCACTTTATCCGCCACTCTTTTCTCCAATCTCCCGCAAATTAAAAGAAGGTACTCCATAAAACAATTATCCGCATTCTCCAGCAGATTGTTTTATGAAGTGCCTTCTTTGTGTTATCATATCGAGCGTTGCAACTAAAAAGATAGCAGGCCCACCCTGGAAAAGTTCGCCTGCTATCAACACAAATGTAAATCAACAGCCCGAAGGCTGTATCAATACACAAGCAAGCTCATGATAACCGTATCTGCTGAAAATTTCAATGTTAAATCTCAAAAAGACTATGATTCCATGTTGTGCTCCCTTCAGTTTCACCGTCTGAAATGCAAGTGCGGGCATTCCGGATGCATGACTGTTCATGGCTATTACTCCAGAACAGTGCGCTCCTCATTCGGAGCCTTTCGGATGCGAGTATGTCGTGTCATCTGTTCCGAATGCGGCAGAACGCACGCCATTCTACCGGCTTCCCTGGTTCCTTATTCACAGATCGACTTCGAAGATCAGTGTGTCATCATCGACGCCTTTGAGAACGGAACAGACCGGAATGCTGCCTGCACGCCGGAAGGCGCAATCGATGAAAACGACGTTAAAACTGTTATCCGTAACTATCGGCGGCACTGGCGGACAATGCTGATCTGTGAAGCTATCCGCCTTTCAGACCGCTTAAATCTCATCATTTCATGTTTCGCACATTATTCGATGCAGTTCATGCAGATTCGACGGACCCCGAATACACTTTTTGAAAATCCCACATAGCCTTACCCGACAGGGCCTCCGGCCGTCCCTATAATGAAGAAAAATCATTAAGGAGGCCAGAAAAATGAAACGAACCAAACAGCACGACATTGCACTGATGCGTTATTCCGCCATTGCTCCGCTTGTCGCGGGCACCGCGGACAGCTTCGGATCACTCAATGCTTACTTTCGTGATGCCTCTGCCCGCGGCATCAAAGCACCAAACGGAGAAATCAGACATTATTCACCGGGAACTCTCGAGAAATGGTATCTAGCTTACAAACATGATGGCTTCGATGCCTTGATCCCTTCCGGCAGAAATGACTGCGGCGTCAGCAGAAAGATCGACGACCAGCTGAAAGAAGAGATACAGTATCTCAAAACAACCTATCCGAGGCTTTCAGCCGCTGCGATCTACCGTCAGCTTCTCTCAAAAGGAAGTGTGCGTTCCGATGAACTTTCAGAATCAACGGTCTGCCGCTTCATCAACCAGATGATGCTCCAGCAGAGGCTTTCCAATAATCAGGATCTTCGCCGTTATGAACGCCCGCACATCAACGAAGTCTGGTGTGGTGATTCCTCTGTCGGTCCATATCTTAAAACTGCTGATGGCAAAAAGCACAGAGTCTATGTGATCGCTCTAATTGATGATGCAAGCCGCTTTATCCTCGGCGCGGATCTCTTTTTCAACGACAACTTCGTAAATCTCATGTCGGTCATGAAATCTGCTGTATCCAAGTACGGAAAGCCAAAGGTTTTTAACTTCGATAACGGTGCTTCCTATAAGAACAAGCAGATGGAACTTCTCGCAGCCAGAATCGGATCCGCCATCAATTACTGCCAGCCTTATACACCGATACAGAAGGCTAAGATCGAACGCTGGTTCAGGACCTTAAAGGATCAATGGATGGCGGCTCTTGATATGAGGGATTTCCATACCCTGGACGAGCTCAGAGGCAGCTTTCTCTCGTATGTCTCAAGCTATAATCAGCATCCGCATTCTTCTCTTAAAGGAAAGACACCGCAGGAACGTTACTTTTCCGAACCTGAACTGATCTCACGTCTTCCGGATGATCAGATCGAGAACTCCTTTCTTCTCGAGGTTGAACGCCGGGTATCTGCAGACTGTGTCATCGTGATCGACCAGATCGAGTACGAAGTCGACTGCCGCTTTGCAAAGCAGCGCATCACTCTTCGATATACCCCGGACATGGAAAACATCTATGTCGTTGAGGCGGATGGAACTCTTACTCCGATCCGGCTTCTCAACAAGCAGGAGAACGCATCCGTAAAACGTGACAAGGTTCGTCTCACAGGAGGTGAAGACTGATGGAACTTACCGCAAGATACGGTCTGGAATTCAATCCGTTTCTCAAGAATTCCCACGAAGTCCTTTATCAGAGCAGTGAATACAGTGAAGCATCCTTCCGGCTCGACTATCTTGCCAAAACAAAAGGGTTCGGTCTTCTTACCGGACAGCCCGGCAGAGGAAAAACTACTGTTGTGAGGAACTGGTCCTCGGAGTTGAACCCTTCTCTTTACAAGGTGATCTACACCTGCCTTTCTACTGTTACAGTCAATGAGTTTTATCGGAATCTCGCATCCATGATGGGTGCTGAACCGGCTTATCGAAAAACAGAAAACTTCCGACTCATCCGGGACGAGATCACACGTCTTTCTCTCGATAAAAAGAAAACGCCTGTGATCATCATCGATGAAGCAAACTATGTCAGCAACGCGATCCTTAATGATCTGAAACTTCTTTTCAACTTCGAGATGGATTCAAGAGACCGCGCTGTCGTTCTACTTGTTGGGCTTCCCCAGCTTAACAGCACTCTGAAGCTTTCGATTCATGAACCTTTCCGCCAGAGGATCATCATGAATTATAACCTTGACGGATTCAGCAAAGATGAAGGTCGTGCCTACATCAACGAAAAGCTTGCCGGAGCCGGGTGCCATCAGAAGATTTTCGATGATGCAGCAATAGAAGCCATTCTGAACGCGTCTGATGGAACAGCCCGTATGATCAATAAGATCTGCAATGAAGCAATGATCGTCGGTCATGCACAGAACCAGAATCTTATCAATGCAGACATCGTTATGAAGGCGATCAATGAATGCACGCTCGGATAAGGAGAAACTGATGGATTTTCAATGTACACTTCGCCAGCATGGAAGGCTGGAGCACTGGACCGCACAGATCAGACTTATTTCCTGCAATGAATCTCAGCAGGAACTCGAGATCAAGGGCCGTGGATCCAGTTTCCATCTCTTTGTCGGCTTTGGAATGTTCGGTAATTATCTGTGCATTCCGTCACAGGATATAGGCTGTGCTATCGCCCAGCCGGAAGACAGCTTCTGGAACGCAGAGTATCTCAGCAGACATCTGAACATCGTAGACACAACAACCATAACGACAGGGCTTAAATACCTTGACCAGCTATAGCCTTAATCCCTCCCTCAAATAATCTGACGGAGGGATTTCTCTTACAAACAATTTGCAGATATGGCATCGTACAATCTGCCGTGATTCAAGCCACCATCTGCGAATCGGCTCCAAATAAAGTGCTGGATGAAGCATCGTTTAATCTGCCGGACAATATATTTCACGGACTATCAAAAAAATCTGGATGGGAAAAAGATAGAAAAAATAAGTCGAATTGCTACACAGAATATAAATGCATACCTGATCGATGCGGGAGACGTCTTCGTAAAAAATAGAACAAA
>ONFC01000174.1 GCA_900317035.1 uncultured Eubacteriales bacterium | reverse complement strand
TGTAGAAGCCCGATGGCGGAATCGATCTTCCGTCATCTCGTAAAGGAGTCCGGTCCGCACCACATGATCGACGATCCAAAAACCGAAGCAACGATCGAGGTTTCTTCGGCAGGTGCGTTTGCGCGTGGCGATGAACCCTACACCCCATACGCTGTCCGTGTCGTAAAGTATGAATACGATGAAGATATCTCCAGCGGCTATAGTAAGATCGCGATCTATGAGCGCCTTATCGAGCAGGACCTGATCCTGTGCATGACCGATGATCTGTCCCGCTATTTGAGAGAACGTTTCCAGGAGTTTTCCGACCGTATCTTCTCTCTGCAGGAGATGATCAACGACCTGTCGATCCAGAATATCGATGGTGAGGTCACCGACCCGTATGGCTATGACTATCTGGTCTATATGGAGACCGCCAAGCAGCTTGACACGATCCTCCGCGCCCTTGAACCCGAGATCCTGAAGTACTGGGGGATGGAATAAGTGCTGTACATCATCCGCCACGGGAAAACTGACTGGAATGTCCAGCACCGCCTTCAGGGAATGACAGATATCCCTCTAAATGAAGAAGGCAGAAAGATGGCGAGAGATGCCGCCATTGAATATAAGGATATCCACTTTGATATTTGCTACTGTTCTCCTTTGATCCGTGCCAGAGAGACCGCAGAGATCCTTCTTGAGGGAAGAGATATACCGATCATCGTGGATGACAGATTAAGAGAGATGGGCTTTGGGAAATATGAGGGATTTACCGACTCGTTCTCGGTCCCGGACTGCCCTGTCAATGTTCTGTTCTTCCATCCCGAGCAATATACGACGCCGGTGGAAGGAGGCGAGTCCTTGGACGATCTCTTCGCAAGGACGGGGGATTTCTTAAGGGAAGTAGCACTTCCTCAGGTAGAAGAAGGAAAAGATGTCTTGATCGTTGGCCACGGTGCGATGAACTCGTGTATCCGATGTCAGGTCAAGAACCGTCCCAGAGAAGAATTTTGGAAGGACGGTATCCCGAACTGTAAGCTGCAAACGATCATCGGTTGAAAAAGACAAGGAAAAATGCGGTCATATGACCGCATTTTTGTTGACTCTGCTACCACTTCCGAGTATAATGAAGTCGGATCGGAGGTGGCCCTGGTGAGAAATCGGGCTGATGATAAGGACATTCTTCAGTTTCTTTCCCGGGCAAGGCAACTTCTCATTTCAGGAGATTATGTATTTGTATCTAGAATGAAGAATCTGCAGGCTCTAGCGCAGCATGGTTTAACGATTCAAGATGCAAAGGATGAAATACTCAATTTGAGTATAAGGGATTACTACAAGGGACCTAAACAAGATTTTGATCCGGGACAGCCGGGAGATGTTTGGGAGTTTAAGACTCTAGTTGATGGCAAACAGTTCTATGTGAAACTGAAAATCCAGTGCCGAAACGGAAAAGAAATCCTCAAATGTCTCAGTTTCCATGAAGATGAATTCGTTTAGATTTGGAGGTGATACCTATGAAAAAGTACTGCGAAAACTGTGATAAAGAAGTGAGTGCGAAAGTTGTTAAGCGCAAAGAAGTATTCCCGGTGTGTGGTGAGAATACGGAAGTAAGTGCGAAGGTGCTTGTGTGTTCCGAATGTGGAGAAGAGATGTTCTGTGAGGAATTTGATTCCCAAACGCTCATCAATGCGTATAATGCATATCGGATGAAGCATAAACTTCTTCTCCCGGATGAGATTAAAACGATAAGAGAACAATATGGCCTGAGCCAGCGTAGTTTTGCCAAGCTCCTGAACTGGGGAGATAAGACGATATACAGATATGAAGGAGGATCACTTCAGGATCGGGCTCATAACAGTATGCTGCTCTTTCTGAGGGAACCCGGTAATATGCGGACGTATCTTGCCCAGAATGAAGTTGATCTCGATGAAAAACAAAAGAATAAGATCCTTAGCGCAGTGGAAAAACTTGAAAATGCTTCGGCTACGGAAAGGGACCAGCGGGTCTTTGATCTGTTTTTTTCGTCAGAGCCTTGCGAAGAAAACGGGTGTAAAGGCTTTGACAGTGACAAGACATACGCGATGGTATTATTCTTTGGCAACAAGGAGAGAGAACTGCTGAAATCTAAACTCATGATCCTTCTGCATTATGCTGACTTGCTCTGTTACAAAGAAAACGGAGTTTCTATGTCAGGTATGAAGTATGTTCGCGCTCCGTATGGTCCGTCTCCTGAAAACTATGACATTCTGCTTGGTAAGATGACAGCAGATCATGTGGTCACTGTGGATATAAAAACAGAGAATGGATATGAAAAACATGAAGTCCTTGCTGAATCATCTGTTCCAAGGAATGTCCTGACAAAAAAAGAAAAACAGATCCTGGAATGTGTGTATAAGAAATTCAGTGAACTCAGTTCAAAAGAAATCTTTGACTTCTCCTACAAACAAAAACCATATGCATCGGCGAAGCCAGGGGAGTATATCTCCTATGCCTATGCAAGTGATATTCACTTCTAAAATGATCCAATGTGAGTGAAGAAATAGGACCTCCGAAGGATTTTCTTCGGAGGTCCGTTGTTTCTGTTGACTGAACTTCTTTCCGCCTGCGATGATCAGGAGGATGCAGATGCGGAAGATGCTGCAGCTGCAGAAGTTGCCGCGACGATGACGGCGATCTCTACGGCAATGATCGCGGAGATGATCGCAGAACTTACACTGTTCTTTACTTTGGAGTCCTTACCGGATGCATATGCATCGATCACTATTGCGGTAGCGATCATGTTACGGATGCGTTTGCCGGCGCCCATGGAACCCATGCCGTGGATCTTCTTGAGTTCATTGCTGACATCGCGGATGGTGGCGCATACCATATCCATATCGGAGCGGGAAACAATCGAGGAGATGGCGCCGATGATCGGAAGACCATACGAATCGAAGCGTACGCCGAAGTCCTTCAGTTTCTCCTGCGTATCTCTGGCAAATGCCGCCTGTTCGATCGGCGGGTTGTCAAAGACACTGAGCATCAGGGCGATGGACTGGATCTTGTTCTTGAGGCGGTAATACTTCTTCAGTGCCTCGAAATACTGTTCACTCTTTTCGAAGATATATTCCGGCTGCTGTCCCGAGAGTGCCATGAGTGTGATGTTTACAAGATCCTCACGGCTAGTGATCATAGGATGCTTCTTTCTTACGAGCGTATAGATCTTTCTGGTTCTGTCGATGACGGCATCGTACTCAGACGGCTCGCAGTTTTTGAAGATCATGATGGCAGAAAGTACCAGATAATCGGAGTTGAAGAACTTGCTGTCGAGCTTCTTATGGATCCTTGCGATCGTATTCATCGCTTCCTGCGGGTTCGCTTCGGAGGCGACCGTTGCTGCGACGATCTGCTTTGCGTTTCCTCTTCCGAGTGTGGAGAGGACGCCCGTGCTCTTCTTTACGACCAGTTTCGCCCGGAGAAAACTATCCTCGGAAACCGGCTCGGTATCTCCGATAAAAGCAGATGCACATCCTGCGGCCTCCATGCTGGAGTTTAAGACGTAGGCTTTCTTTGCCATCTTAAAATTCTTCTCAAATACGGAAATGTTGACTTTGATTTTGTCTTTCATGTGTTTATCCTCTCTTTCCATAGC
>ONFC01000170.1 GCA_900317035.1 uncultured Eubacteriales bacterium | reverse complement strand
CTCGATGACTTTAAGACATGGGACAATACGAAGTACGGATTCGTAAAAGAAGTTCTCTGGCAGCAGGACGGGAAGTTCGTCGGACTGGATCACGCTGTGCCGCTGGGTAACCGTGGTATCCCGCTTTCCGAGTATAACGGCGTGATCGATCCGGATAATGTACCGGCAGAGACGACGGCTCCTTCCGCGACGACTCTCCCTGACGGAACAGAGGAAACATCAGCTCCGGGTGAGACGACAAAGGCAGCGGCGGCAGCGACGGCTGTGGCAGCAAAGAAGGGCGGATTCCCGGTAGGAAAGATCGTGCTCTACGGTTTCCTGCTTCTGCTCCTTATCCTGGTAGCTGTTCTGCTCTACATGTTCTTCAAGAACCCGAAAGCCTGGAATAATCTGGTCGACCGTCTGCATCTTCCGGAGAAACTGAAACGCGATATTCCGTGGGAGATCGCTCCTCAGACTCAGACAGCAGAAAGTGCACCGGTAAGCAGGAATAACGAGTTTGCCGGAAGATATCGTCCGGTAGCACGTACTTCACCTTCCAATGCCGATACTCCGGCAAAAGCACCTGCATCGGAAGCGAAGTCTTCTGAGATCTTCAAGGGCGCAGCAACGGCATCTGCAGTAGGAGCAGCGGCTAAGAATACGGCCCGCCCGGCAGCTTCCAAAGGGTGCTCCGGTAAGACGCCCGAATATGCGTCCGAGTTCCAGATCGCAGATCCGTACTGCGGAAGAAGTGGAAGCAGAGGTGCATCGTCTGGCAGAACAGATGAAGGCAGAGCAGGCATCTCAGGCCGCGGCAGCTGCAAATGACACCGCGAAGGATGCTGTTTCCGAAACAGTGAAAGAGACTGCAAAAGCAGCTCCTGCTGCATCTCCGGTAAGAAAGTCGATCGCGAAGAAGAACGACGAAGATGTACCGGCGATCGTAAGATCCCTGAGAGAACAGGAAGCAAAGCAGGCGCAGGAACAGTCATCTGCTCCGGCGGAAGAGATCATCCCGACATGGGCATCTTCCGCTCCGACGCTCGATCACCCGATCTGGGCAAAGCCCAGCAATCCTTCCGAGTCTGATTTTGCAGATGCATATAAACCTGAGAAGAAGGCATCTCCGTCTCCGGAGAGAAAGGGCCCGATCAAGCGCCCGAACATGAGACCTTCTGCAAGGAAGCCGAATGACCCGACCGACGAAATCAAGTAATAGAGGACGTGTCAGTTCACGAAGAATTTCGAAGGCACACCCTGCGATCCTGGCTACAGGATTCGTGCTGGGTGTGCTTTTGCATCCGTTTTGTATCCGTATGAGTGAGATCTTCCTGTCCCCGACACAGGAAGTGGTCCTGCTGCTGTCGGCGCTTACGCTGACGCTTCTGATGTTTCTTCTTTCCAAGAGCCATTATCTCTGCTCGCTTCTTCAGGCGGGAGGACTTCTGGTCAATGCGGGAGTATTCATCATCGAGAATGTGAAAGACGGCTGGGGTTCGCTTCTGAAGAATATGGATTATGAGTGGTGGTTCCGGATCATCCTGATGTGGTGCGGCGGTGTGTCCGTCACGATCCTGATCCGCCTTCTGGCGCATAAGAAGTGGGACAGCGCCCGTATCCGAAAAACCTTCAGCAAGGGATTCCTCGTCAGTAGTATCGTCTTTCTGATCCTGTACATCATATTACTGCTGGATCTCTTCGTATTCCAGAGAGAGGCATTTACGGGAAGCACGCTGAACTTGATCCCCTTTAAGGGTGCATTTGCCACCTACTGGCCGCATATCCGAAAAGGCCATTTCCAGAGCGGTATCTTCGTGCAGTTCTTCGGCAATCTCCTGATATTCGCGCCGCTTGGATTCTTCCTGTGCCTGTTCTGGCGCAAACATCCGCATAAGTGGCTGATGTATCTTCTTCCCGTGATCCTTGCATTCGTGATCGAGTCGTGCCAGTACATCTTCGGGATGGGTCAGTGCGATATCGATGATCTGTGGATGAATGTCGTCGGATTTATCCTCGGTGTCCTTCTGGCAAAGATCTTAGATGCCATCCGCAAAAAGGTCACGAAAGGAAAAGAGAAGACGATCTTTAAGATCCAGAAGGCGTAAGACGGAGATCCCTAAGAAGGATGCGGGTCACGTGCCGGTTATTTCATTTTTCTCTCAAAGAAAAGCACTAGTTTTGTCGGTACTAACTTCGACGTCAGATGGAGCATCTTCTGGCCCATGCCATAGACCAGCATGGTCTTGCCCTTTCTGGCGGCCTTGATCGAGGCGGGAATGAGTTTATCTGTCGTAGTGACGAACTTAGCTTTAAACCCGGTAAACGTCGCGTTCGGGTCGCTCTTACTGACCTTAATGAAGTCGGTATCGACCGGACCCGGACAGATACAGGTGACGGTGATCTTTCTGTCGCGCAGTTCCTCGGCGAGGGCTCTTGAGAAAGAGATCACATAGGACTTCGAAGCGGCATATACTGCGAAGTTCGGCTGCGGAAGAAATCCCGCGGAAGAGGCGATGTTGATGATGGTTGCCGATCTCTTTTCCCCGTGTCCGGTCATGTAGGGAAGAAAGGTCTGTGTGACGGCTGACAGCGCTTCACAGTTGAGTGAGATCGCGGTATGGGTATCTTCCACTGATTGTTCGGCAAAAGCACCGTTCTTGCCCATTCCGGCGCAGTTGGCCAGAAGGCGGACAGACGGCTTCTCTTTGTGGAGAAGTGCTTTTAGATCGGAAATAGATTCGGTTCTGGTAAGGTCCAGAGGGATCACGCGGATACGTTTCTCATCAAGGGAAGAGGCGAGTTCAGAGAGCTTGCCTTCAGATCTTGCGATCACCCAGATCTCGTCATACGGGGCGCCGAGCCGTGCGTCTTCTTCTTTAAAAAGACGGGAGCAGAACTCTTTTCCCATTCCGGACGATGCTCCGGTGATCACGGCAATATTCATAGGAATACCTCGTTAAGTGGTAGCGGGCTGTGTATCCTTCAGCGATAAAAAGTATTCTTCGATAGCGTCGTCCAGCGGGATCGCGGACTCTTTCAGGTTTTCATCGTTCTTAAAGAAATCACGGTCATGGGGATTTGTGATAAATCCTACCTCGAAGAGCACACCGACGAGCGACTGCTCTCTGATTACCGCAAAAGCACTTGCCAGATGGGACTGTGCCTGACTGTAGGATACCATATCCGGGAAATGCTGGACATAGTGATCGTACAGCATCTGGGCGAACTTGCTGTTTAACTCGTTATTTCTTCCGAAATACGGATCGTGACGAGGCTCGCCGCCTTCATCGTGGGAAGGGCTGCTGATATATGTATCATCTGCGAAGTGGACTGCCGCACCGTGCTTGATCTCATATTCGGCCGGATCGCCGGTGGAATTGATGTGGATGGAAACGAAGACTACATCTGTCATCTTGGCTTCCATATCCATGAGGAGCTTCAGATCTTCGTTGGCACCGAAGCCGGCCATGAAGCCCATGCCTTCTTTAGAGAATTTCTGCCATTCATTGATACTCTTGATCTTCTCGCACTTCTGACGGAGCTCCTGCTCTTTCTCTGCGGAGAAGGGGAGTTCGCCGCGCTCTTTGGCGATATCCATACAGATCAGATGAACTTCCGCCATGCGGTAATAGATGCCGACTGTATCGTCGGTCTTACGTGTCACATATACCTTGGCGCCACGGGAGGTAAGATCTTCTTCCATCGCGTTGACGATCTTCAGGGTAATGTCTTTTTCTTCGATTTCGGAACTGTTAAGCGGCCATCCGCAACCCGTGTCCTCTCCACTGTGTCCCGGATCCAGGATAACGGTGTATCCTGAAAGGGGCTTTTCTGCGTCAGTGGGAGCGGGTGTGGTATCTGATGTCTCCGGCGGAGTTGTGGACTCAGTGGACTGAGATGTCAGTGAACTCAGCATAGTCCTCTCCGTCTTGGAGGATTTTTTAAAGAGACCCGAGCGGCTGAGAAGAAACACACCGCCACCAAGAACGAATATCAGGCAGAATACTATGATGCACTTTGCGATGAATATCCGACGGGCTATCTCGGCTTTCGATAATTTTCGAGTCGGGCGCTTAGTTTGGGAATAGGTTCGGGTTGGATTGGTTTTGGGCGCGCCCTGATTTGGTCTCGATTTTGGTTGGTTGTTACTCATGACATTCCTCTCATTTACGTGCACTTTAAGTATAAGCCTTTCTTGGATTTTGTAAATTACAAAATCGACATTTTCTGGCAAAGTACCACGAAGAGAGTGTGTTTTTACAATTTTTTCATCACTTCGTCAAGAAAATATTCAGATTCCTTTCTGAATGAAATACATCTTGACGGAATCACTGACGGAAACTGCGATCGAATCGATGGTGTCATCCCGCTGCAGCATCGCACGGTCATTGTC
>ONFC01000216.1 GCA_900317035.1 uncultured Eubacteriales bacterium | reverse complement strand
TGGAACAAATATGGAAATCGTCGCAAAAGCACTTCCCGCATATAGAAAAGAGCCCCTTCGTGACTTTAAATCACAATGGGGCTCCAATCTTTGTACTATTCTTTTTTCGAAGGAACTACTTTCTATTCTTCAGCTTTTCTTCGCCGGTTTTCCCTGATGGCACGAGCACCCCATGGCGCAGTGGCTGCAGTTGCCTCCGCAGGAGGACTTCCCTCTCTTCTTATCCCGTCTCATGCTCCAGATGATCCCTGCGACCATCGCAAGTAATATGAGAGAGATCAGGATCGTACCCAGGTTGTCTGAAATCCAGCTGATCATTTTGTCATCGCCTTCTCCTTAAGGTCTTTGGAAGTGAGCTTATCTGCTTCCTTGTACTTCTTGAAGAAGAGCATGTAGATCATGCCTGCCAGAGCCGCGATCGCGAAGATCAGGCCAATGACGTTCACATCTCCTGTGAAGAGGAGGCCGAACTGGTTGATCATCAGGGCGATCACATAAGCGAATCCGCACTGGTAACCGATCGCGAACCATGTCCATTTCGCGTTGTTCATCTCACGCTTGATCGCACCGATCGCTGCGAAGCACGGAGCGCAAAGGAGATTGAATACGAGGAAGGAGAATCCGGCTACGCTGGTGAAAGCAACCGCCAGAGCCTGCCATGTCGAGAGTTCGCCGCCGCCATAGAGGATACCCATGGTACCAACGATGTTCTCTTTTGCGACAAGTCCGGTGATGGATGCCACCGCTGCCTGCCAGTTGCCCCAGCCGAGAGGAGCAAAGATCCAAGCGATTGCGGATCCGAGTTTTGCAAGGAGCGAGAATTCGAGTTCTTCTTCACCAAGCATCTGGAATGATCCATCTACGAAACCGAAGCGGCTGGTGAACCAGACGACGATCGTGGAAAGAAGGATGATGGTTCCAGCCTTCTTGATGAAGGACCAGCCACGCTCCCACATGGAACGCAGGACGTTTCCGATCGTCGGCCAGTGGTATGCCGGCAGCTCCATAACAAACGGAGCAGGATTGCCGGCGAACATCTTTGTCTTCTTCAGCATGATACCGGAGAGGATAATTGCTGCCATACCGATGAAGTATGCACCGGTGGATACCCATGCGGAACCGCCGAACAGTGCACCGGCGATCATCGCGATAAACGGGATCTTCGCGCCACAAGGGATAAAGGTGGTTGTCATGATCGTCATTCGGCGGTCACGCTCATTTTCAATCGTACGGGAGGCCATGATACCCGGCACGCCGCATCCGACACCGACGAGCATCGGGATGAAGGATTTACCGGAAAGACCGAACTTTCTGAAGATACGGTCGAGAACGAATGCGATACGGGCCATGTAACCGCAAGCCTCAAGGAATGCCAGCAGCAGGAAAAGCACCAGCATCTGCGGCACGAATCCGAGGACTGCACCGACACCTGCTACAATACCGTCGAGTACAAGGCCCTTCAGCCACTCGGCAGCACCTGCTTTATCCAGGCCCTTTTCTACCAGATCTGGAATACTAGGTATCCATGTACCGTAATCGGCAGGATCCGGTTCTTCGCCGATCTCTTCGAGTGTCTTCACCGCTTCTTCATATTCTTCGATAGTTGCTGTTTCTTCGGAGATCTCAAGAGTTTCCTCATCCTCAACTTCAAAGGTAAATTCACCTTCCGGAGCAGCACCGTGCTCTTCAACATATGCATCGTAACCATCTACAATTGTGGATGCATCTCCCCATCTTTCAGCAAGCTCTCCATATCCGCCGTCCATGCCGAACAGATGGAAGCCGTCGCCGAAGATCTTATCATTCGTAAAATCTGTAGCAATCGCACCGACTCCGACCATGGCGATATAGTACACAAGCCACATGACCAGTGCAAAGATCGGAAGACCGAGCCATCTGTTGGTAACGATCTTATCGATCTTATCCGAAGTCGTCATCTTCCCTGCCTTTTTCTTCTTATAGCAGGACTTGATCACTTCCGCGATATAGATATATTTTTTCAGCAGCCTGGATATCGCTCTCGATGTGGGAGAGCTTATCTTCAGCGATCTTCAGATGTTCCATGACTTTGTCATCACGCTCGAAGATCTTAATAGCATACCATCTCTGCTGTTCTTCCGGCATATCGTGTACGACTGCTTCTTCGATATGGGCAAGTGCATGCTCGACCGGACCGGAGAAGCTGTGCTGCGGGATCGTCTTTGTATTGTTTGCTGCATCGATGGCTGCCTCTGCTGCTTCCATGACACCGTCGCCCTTCAGCGCGGAGATATCTACTACTTTACAGCCGAGCTGACGGGAGAGCTCCGGAAGATTGATCTGATCCCCGTTTTTCTTGACGATATCCATCATGTTGATCGCTACAACGACCGGGATACCAAGCTCTGTCAGCTGTGTGGTCAGGTAGAGGTTTCTCTCGAGGTTCGTACCATCGACGATGTTCAGGATCGCATCCGGTCTCTCGCCGATCAGGTAGTTTCTCGCTACAACTTCCTCGAGTGTGTACGGAGACAGGGAATAAATACCCGGAAGGTCCGTAATAACTACATCGTCGTGTTTCTTCAGTTTTCCTTCTTTTTTCTCAACGGTTACACCCGGCCAGTTACCGACAAACTGATTTGCGCCGGTCAACGCGTTAAAAAGAGTTGTCTTACCACTGTTCGGGTTACCTGCTAGTGCAATTCGCAGACTCATTTCTCATCTTCCTTCCTGTAATACTCGATTTCGATCATTTCGGCATCCGCCTTACGAAGCGAAAGCTCATAGTTTCTGACTGTCACTTCGATCGGATCACCGAGCGGCGCGACTTTACGGACATAAATGATCGTTCTTCGCGTAATACCCATGTCCATGATCCTGCGCTTTACTGCGCCCTCACCGTGGAGTTTGACCACGGTAACCGTCTCTCCGACTCTTGCATCTCTTAACGTTCTCACTTCTTCTCCCCCTCCTTCTGTCAGACCATGATTTTTCTTGCCAGTTCTTCACTGACAGCTACCCGGCTCTCCTTGACCTTCACGATCAGGTTTCCTCCGAGCATACTGACGACGCTGACTTCACCGCCGACATTAAAACCCAGATCTGCCAGATGTTTCTTGACTTCCGGGTTTCCGCCGATCCTCTTAATGATCTGCGTCTCCCCGGGTTCCGATAATACTAGAGGCATCATTTTTCCTCCCTTGTTTGTTAGCATTCGCTAACCTGTGTTTATTAAATATGGTTAGTCGCAACTAACCAACACACATTATAGTTAGCACCTACTAACTTGTCAAGGCAAATATGCAGGTTTTTCGAAAGTACGGAAAAAGGAAAAATAACAGCGGCTCCTTTTCATATAAAAGAACCGCTGCACGAGTGAAAAGTGCCATTATGAATACTTCGTATACCGGAGTCTTTACCGTCTCAGATATTCCGATGAAAGCGGGAAATCAAAGTAAGTATCCGGGTAGGGTTCATCCTTCAGTGTGAAATGCCACCATTCGCAGTCGATCGGGGCAAAGCCGTTTCTAAGCATGACATTTCTCAGGATCATGCGGTTTTCGTACTGCTCATCAGAGATCCCGCGGAAGTCAGGATGCGACTTCTCACTGAAAAGATCGAAGGGACTGCCCATGTCGAGTTCTTTTCCCGTCGCCATATCCAGAAGTGTCAGATCGACAGTGCTTCCTCTGCTGTGGCTGGACTTCTTCGCGACATATCCCTTTAGGAAAAGCTCCTGTTTCTCGAGTTCCGGATAGAAATACGGCTTCATGCGGATATCCTGGTCCTCGATCCCCCAGAGGACGAAGTGCTTAACCGCGCAGGCCGGACGGTAGGTGTCGAAGATCTTGAGCCGGTACCCCTGCACCATCATCTCGTTACTGACCGTTTTCAGCGCTCTGGCCGCTTCTTTTGTGAGGATCGCGCATGGCTCCTCATACCCGTCGATTCGGTCTCCCACGAAGTTATAGGTGGAAAAATAACGGATCTCCTGCACAATGGAGGGGATCACGTTGGAAAGAAGCACGAAGCCGGAAGGGTCTTTCGTGATGTCGGTGATATTTGCACTCATGTAAGTATGATTTCCTTTCAATCAATTCTTTGATCCGTTCTCCGGCATCGCATACTTTCGAAAAATCAGGCCTTACGGATGCGGATATTGGTCAGTGCACACTGGTCAGCCGTAAGAGTAACATACACATCTTTCACGCCGCCGCTGATCACGGTGGTATTCTTCAGTTTCACACCGAGATTCTCTGTCTCCGTGATGATCGCGTCTCCTTCGATCTTAAATGTCACAGAACAATCTATACCTTCTTTATTTATTCTCTTCCATTCATCCCAGCTGATAAACTCGGAAGTCTTATCTACTTCGAGTTCATTTTTGGCACCTGATTTCTCATCGTCCCATGTCTCACCATCGATACGGATCAACGCATACTCAACAATTTTCTGCG
>ONFC01000196.1 GCA_900317035.1 uncultured Eubacteriales bacterium | reverse complement strand
AAAGTATGTAAAATAATCTCGGTTAGTTACATTGCAACGGATAATATGTATGTTATAATCAAGAATGGTTTACTATTTATCCTTTATTTAGAGGTGCAAGTTTAACATGGCGTCTGAAAGTGTAAAGAAGAAGCAAGAAGAGGAGATCGACCTTCTGAAACTGGCGAAGGTCCTGTGGAAAAGGATCTGGGTCATCCTGATCTGTGCGATGATCCTGGGTGCTGCCGGATATTACTGGACCTACCGGAAGATGTACACATCTTACCGTTCCTCGGCAATGCTGTATGTTAATAACAATGCGGTTTCCCTGGGTTCTGCAAAACTGAGTATCACGAGCGGTGATATCAAAGCGGTCAATAACCTCATGGAGACATATTCCGTCATCCTGACCTCGAGAAATACATTGAACGAGATCATTGAGGAGACGGGCATCCCGTTCACCTACGAAGAATTAAAGAAAATGATCAAGACCGAGACGGTCGGTGATACCGCGATCTTCCGTATCACGGTTACGACTGCGGACCCTGAGCTCTCGGCGCACCTTTGTAACTCCATCATGGAAGTCCTTCCGAAGAAGATCATGACGGTCATCGAGGGAGCTTCTGCCCAGATCGTTGATTACGCGGTTACCGGTGAGCCGGTCGTAAACGGTAATCCGGTTAAGACAGCGGCGATCGGTGCCCTGATCGGTATCGTTCTTTCTTCCGGTGTCATCATCTTCTTAAGCCTGATCGATACGAAGATCAGAAATGAGGAATATCTCCTCGAGACATTCCATGACCTGCCGATCCTGACCAGCATCCCGGATCTGAACGAGAGCGGCAAGGGCGGTTACTACGGCTACAGAAGATCCGAGTCGAAATCGTCGGACAATCAGCCGCCGAGACGCACGGACAGCGGAGACAGCGACAGACCCGCTATGAGACCGGGAAACGAGGGTAAGTAATATGGCAAAGAAATCAGCATATATGAATAACGAGAACGATACCAGCTTCATTGGTGAGAATCTGGGATTTGAAGGAAAAGAAGCCTTCAACCTGCTTCGTACCAATATCCTGTTTGCAGTAAAGAGAAAAGACAGATCCGCACGTGTCATCGGTGTGACCAGCTCGGTACACGGTGAGGGGAAGAGCTTAACATCCGTAAACCTTGCGTACTCTATCGCAGAGTCCGGACGTAAGGTCCTCCTGATCGAGTGCGATATGCGTCTTCCTACCTTAAGAAGAAAGCTCGGCCAGAAGAAGGCGGCCGGACTATCGAATCTCCTTGCCGGTGTGGAAGAAGATGGTGAAGTATTAAGACAGAACGTCAATGTTCCGGGCCTGGATGTTATCTTTGCCGGTAAGACACCGCCGAATCCGTCGGAACTTCTGGCTTCCCACACATTCTCGAGACTCATTGAGAAGGTGGAGAACTACTATAGCTTTATTATTCTGGATCTTCCGCCGGTATGCGAAGTATCTGATGCCCTGATCGTAAGTAAGCTTACCGACGGTATGCTCATGGTCGTTCGTCAGGACTACTCCACCAGCACGGATCTTGAGTATGCGATGCGTCAGCTCGAGTATGTAGATGCCAAAGTCCTTGGCTTCGTATATAACGGTGCGGACAGCAAGACCAGACGCTATAAGTATAAGTACGGAAAGAGCTATAGCAAGGCATGATCGATATCCACAGCCACGTCTTACCGGGAATTGATGATGGGAGCAAAGATGCGGAGATGTCTGCAAGGATGCTTCAGGAGAGCCGGCGGCAGGGCGTCGAGTGGATGTGTTTTACTCCTCATTTCTACGCAGATATGACAGATCCCGAAAAGTTTCTCCAAAGAAGAGAAAAAGCAGCGGATCTTTTGGTTGCTGAATTGAAGGAGCCGGGATCGGAATTCCGAAACGATCCTAACGTAAATGAGAAGTATCCGGGGTTTGTTCTCGGTGCGGAAGTCCATTACTACCGAGGTATCGGTAGATCGGAAGATATAAGAAAGCTTTGTATCGGAAAGAGCAGTTTCTTCCTTCTGGAACCGCCGTTCCGTTCCTGGACACCGGCATTTCTTGAGGATGTACGGACCTTACGGGATGAGCTGGATTTAAAGGTGATCATCGCCCACATCGAGCGGTATCTGGATCAGGATAAGCGCCTGGTCGCTGAGCTTCTCGATGAGCCGGGGATCTACATACAGAGTAATGCGGAGGCGTTCATCGACCGGAAAACGAGAAAGAAGGTCATGAAGCTTCTCGAAGACGGGAGGATCGATCTTCTCGGATCGGACTGCCATAACATGACCTACCGCCCGCCGGATATGCTGGATGCGTGGGAGATAATAGAAGATAAACTCGGCGACAAGCCGCTGATGAAAATAGAAGAAAAAAGCCGTGTGGTGATCACACGTGCGATCGGGTAAGAAAAAGAGAAAATGAAACCGAGAAAGAGTAGTAATATCAGGAAGAGCGAGGGGAAAAACCTCATGAAGAGAAGGATCGTATGGATTGTTCTCTCTGTTGTGATGTTTGTCGCGAGCATCTGCCTGATCCTCTACTATCTCTGGGGAAACGGTTATCTTTGGAAAGCGAAGAAGGCTCCGCCACCGCAGACGTACGAGGAGTTTACGTATCCGTCGATCGATGAGTCCGAG
The DNA here is from genome assembly GCA_900317035.1 of uncultured Eubacteriales bacterium. Lineage (GTDB taxonomy): Bacteria > Bacillota > Clostridia > Saccharofermentanales > Saccharofermentanaceae > Scatonaster. The sequence goes on along the minus strand of ONFC01000196.1, from coordinate 253 downwards.
ATGGCAAAGCTTACCTCCTTTACCACGCAGGATCCGAATACCCCGACTGACCCGAATGCGCCGACCGAGCCGGTCAAACCGATCGATGTCGAGTGCCCGGTCAACTTTGATGAACTGCATAACACGAATGTGGAGATCATCGGCTGGATCTATATGAGTAAGCCGGAGATCAGTCTTCCGATCTTAAGATCACATACAGATGACACCTGGTATCTCTATCACGATGTGGTCGGAAACTATAAAAAGGGCGGAT
>ONFC01000169.1 GCA_900317035.1 uncultured Eubacteriales bacterium | reverse complement strand
CTCGTCTTTGCCGACCAGAGCGCCCTGATCCGCTCGACATCGAAGAAGAAAGTCCTGCCGCAGAGATTTAACGACCAGAAGTTCCTGCATAAGCATACGGTCGTCCGGCATTTCTCGAAGCGGCTTTTCTACCTTCCGTATCCGCATACCGAGAATATCAAGCAGTGGCAGATCGAGAAAGTCCATAAGAAATTCCGATACCATCAGTTTGACGATATCTATCAGGAATATGGTACAATATTAGCAAACTACGAGGAGTATCTGAATGGCTAAACCGGTTATCCCGATTTTTTACTCATGCGATGAGAATTTCCTGCAATATTGTCTGGTGTCGATGGCTTCACTTCTGAAGAATGCGTCGCCGGACTATGTTTACTGCATCTATATTCTCAACACGGATATTCCCGAAGAGGCTCAGAAGAAATTCCAGGATGACCTCGGAAGCATGCAGTTTTCCGCCGAGTATAAGGTGCAGTTTGAAGACGTCACGGATAACTTAAACCTCATCGAGCATGAGTTTCCGCTCCGCGACTACTACTCCAAGACCACATACTTCCGCCTCCTGATCTCGGACATGCATCCGGAACTGGATAAAGCCGTCTATATCGACGCCGATACGATCATACAGGGAAATATCAGTGCTTTTTACAACGTAGAGATCGGAGAATACTATCTGGCCGCCTGCCACGAACAGGTCATGGTGCAGATCAAAGAATACGGCGAATATGTCGAGCAGTGCCTCGGAGTGTCGCGGCATAACTACTTTAATGCCGGCGTGCTGCTTCTGAACTGTCAGGTGTTCCGCACCAAGCAGATCCTCCACCGTTTCCTCGAGGAACTGCATACCTACGACTTTGTCGTCACGCAGGACGAAGACTACTTAAACCTCATCTGCAAGGACCATGTGCTTTTCCTGGATCAAAGATGGAATACCGAGATCTTCGGAGAGATCCCGTATCCGATCGAAGAAGCGCATATCCTTCATTACATCATGTTCAATAAGCCCTGGCACTATAGAGACTGCCCGTACGGGAATATCTATCTGCGCTATGCCAAGGAGACTCCGATCTTCGGAAAGATCGAAGAAGAACTCGCGAATTATCCGGATGAAAATAAGGCCAGAGACAAGCAGGGCGAAGAAAATCTCCGGAAAGTCGCCATACGCGAGACAAACCGCGAGGATAACTACCTCAAGCGCTTAAACCGCGACAAACGCGCCAAGGACAGAGTCGAGATCGTAAAGAAGATCGAGGAATTCGAGCGCGACGGGCGTTTCTTCGAGGACGTCGAGGACGATCCGCCGACAAAACCGCTGCTTCCGGATGATATCGACTATTTAAAGAAGAGCCTGGCTCAGAAGATACGGACGAAAGTGGCCTTTTCCCAGGCACATAAGGTCGTCGATAAGCTCATCAAGAACGGGCAGCTGATCATCAAGGACATGAAGGGGATCGAGCATTTCCAGAACCTTACGTCCGGTGCCGTGATCACCTGCAACCACTTTAATGCCTTCGACAGCTTCATTATCCAGCTCGTCTATGAGGCGGCCAACCAGAAGAAACGCACTTTCTACCGCGTCATCCGTGAGGGCAACTATACCTCGTTCCCGGGATTCTACGGATTTTTGATGAGAAACTGCAACACGCTCCCGCTGTCGTCGGACATCCGCACGATGAGAAAGTTCTTCGAGGCGACGAACACAGTCCTCAAGGACGGGCATTTCGTGCTGGTCTATCCCGAGCAGAGCATGTGGTGGAATTACAGAAAGCCGAAGCCACTAAAGAACGGTGCTTTTATATTCTCGGCCAAAAACGACGTGCCGGTACTGCCGTGCTTCATTACGATGAGAGATACCGAGAACATCGGCGAAGACGGATTCCCGATCCAGGAATATACCGTACATATCTCCGAGCCGATCTATCCGGACAAGAACCTGCCATACAGAAAGCAGGTCGATAAGCTGCGCTCAGATAACTACGAAGTCTGGAAAGAGATCTATGAGAGGGTCTATCAGATGCCGCTCGAATATACCACGATCGATATGCCGGATCTCGATACGCTGAAATAAGCTGCCCTGCCAGTGCTTTTTTATAAGCAGAACAATCTAATTGCACAAAAAACAATAGAATTATCGTGCTTTCTTTTACCATAATATTGTTCTTTTATGAGATGGCAACTTGACGACATCAAAAGGCAAAAAAATGGTATTTTCTTTTATTGAAGTGTAGTATCATTTGGAGTCGTGATTTCAGGCAATAATATGAAGGTGCAGCAATGGGTAAGAAAAAAACGATTGTCATAGATGAGAAGACACCGCTTCTTTTCCTCGCGGGGCCTATGTTCATCGAACTTTTCCTGAATACTATGCTCAACAATGTCGATACCATCATGTTGAGCAACTATAACGATTACGCTGTCGGCGCGATCGGAAACGCCAATACCATCATGTTCATGATGAACATCCTCTTTAATGTCATCGCCACGGCGACGAGCGTCGTTGTCGCGCAGTACCTCGGGGCCAAGCGCCATGACAAGATGAACATGATCTATACTCTGGCCATCGCGGTAAACTTCGTGGTCGGATTGATCCTGAGTGGCACTTTTTGCGCGGCAAACCCTCTCATCATGAAGTTCCTGCGTGTCTCCCCGGAGATGCGCCCTTATTCCATGGCGTATATCTATATCGTCGGAGGCGGCGGATTCCTGCTGGCGGTATTTAACGTTATGGTCCAGATCATGCGGTGTAACGGATATACGAAGATCGGCATGTACGTCTCCTTTGCCATCAACATCATCAATATCGTCGGAAACTACCTGTTCCTCTACGGACCTCTCAGCGGCCTGGGTATGGGCGTCGAAGGCGTCGCCATCTCGACCGTGTTTGCCAGATTCGTCGCCGTGATCGTCGTGATCGCATTCTTCTATGCGACCAGAACAGGTAAGATCTCGCTTAAGCTTCTTCGTCCTTTCCCGAAGAGACTTCTCGGGAAGATGATCAAGATCGGACTTCCGACAGCAGGAGAGAACCTGACATATAACCTCTATCAGACGACGCTCCTTTCTTTCGTAAACGGAATGGGCAACGACGCGGTAAGTGCCAGAGCCTACTGCAATACCCTGATCTCCTTTGCCATGATCTTCTCCAATGCCTGCGCCATGTCCACGCAGATCATTACGGGACATCTGGTCGGCGCAGGGAAGCAGGATGCGGCCTATAAACGAGTCTTCAGGACGCTTCGGACGTCTATGCCGATCACGATCGCGCTGGCATCGATCAATGCGATACTATGCCGATATACTTTGCAATTATTTACAGATAACGAGAATATCATCGCTCTTGGAACGACGATCATGATCGTCGATATCTTCGTCGAGACCGGACGATGCCTGAATATGACGTTCGTCAGCAGCTTAAAGGCCGCCGGCGCCTATGTTTTCCCGCTGCTGATGGGTATCCTCTGCAACTGGGGCTTAGGCCTTACGACCGGATATGCTGTCGGTGTCCTCGCCGGAGTCGGAGTCTGGGGCATCTACGCCGGAACCGCGACCGATGAGTGCATCAGAGGACTGATCGTCATGTACTACTGGTATAAGAAAAAGTGGTACGGCAAATCCGTCGTGGATAGAAAGGACGCACTGGATCTCGAAGATGAGGCAGATGAATCTTCTGAAGGGTCAGACTGCGTCATTTCCGGAAAACCCGAACTAGTGAAG
>ONFC01000168.1 GCA_900317035.1 uncultured Eubacteriales bacterium | reverse complement strand
ACAGGACTTGAACCTGCACACTCTCGTACCAGAACCTAAATCTGGCGTGTCTGCCAATTTCACCACACCCGCAAAAAGGCTAAAAAAGCACGAAGAGATGGTAACATTTTTTCAGGAAATGGTCAATCAGAATCCCTCTTACCCGAAAAGACATAGTATAATGGATAAAGACTTAGAAAGGGGCATAGCAGATGCAGTTCGATTCGCAGGAACATCGTTTCACATGGTTTGCCGCCATGCTGGCGCTGGTTGCCCAGAGTAACCTTCTGATCCTGAAATACCAGATGCTCCCCGGTGCCTGTTTCATGGCAGTCGGACTTATCCTTCTGAATCTGTCCTATTTTTCGCAGAAGAATGTGAAACGGGCGATCTCGATCCTGCTCCTTCTTATGGAGGCTGGTGCGATTATCGCGCTTCCCCGCTGGTATATAGGCGCACTGGCTCTTCCCCCTATCTCCTGCTGCTACTTCTACCGGAGAAAGACCTGCACCCTTCTAAATACGCTATTTGCCGGCTGCGGCTGGATCCTTGAGGTGATCATTACTTCTCCGAAGCCTCTCGGAGCAGTCTCTTCGCTTCTTTTTACGGCAGTTTCTTTCGCAGCCTGGGAGATCCTTCTTTTCTTCCTGCTACGCTCCGCCCTTTCCTCCGAGCAGCTGAGATCCGCTCTTTCTGCGGCAGCGGTGGAGGCACTCGAGCAGCGGACGCTTCGCGAACAGATCGCGAAGAATCAGAAGATAAATGAAAATAATGCCCGTCTTGAAGAGCGCGAGCGCATCTCCCGGGATATCCATAACTACGTCGGTCATACGCTTTCCGCGGCAACCGTCACCCTCGATGCCGCTTCTCTTCTTGTGCCCTCCGATCAGGAAAAAGCACTGGAAAAGATCGATACTGCGAATTCCCGTGTGCACGAGGCGATCTCTTCGGTCCGAAGCGTCGTCCGTACACTCGATGCGGAAGATGACCGGATCGCGCTGGATGACTATCTTCTTTCTCTGGAGAAGATGATCGATGAATTCCGCTCCGACACGAAATATAAGGTGTATCACAACTTTTCACAGGTCAAATCGGAAACAAGGATCCCCATCCAGACCGCTTCTTTCCTCTCTTCTTCTCTTTCCGAGCTTCTGACTAATGGCGTCAAACACGGAAAAGCGGACCTGTTCGTGGTCACCTTCGTGATAGATTCCGGACATATCCGACTTAAGGTCCAAGATAACGGCAGCGGCTGGGGAAAGATCTCCGTGAACGAGAAAAAACTGCGTCTGGCCAATGGCTTCGGCCTTCGTAAGATTAAGGAATATACCGAAAACTGCGGAGGTAATTTCGAGATCGAGAGCGAGGACGGATTTACCGTCAGTCTTTCGGTTCCATTTGAGGAGGAAAACACATGACGAAAATACTGCTTGTAGATGATGAACCTCTACTTCTGGAGAGTCTGGAGATCATTCTTTCGATGTCCGGTGATTACGAGATCATCGGGAAAGCCGGAAACGGTGTGGAAGCACTCGATATCCTTTCTCACGATATCCCGGATCTCATGCTCGTCGATCTGAACATGCCCGGCATGGGTGGGATCGAGCTGATCCCGAAGGTCCACTCGGAATATCCTCAGATCAAGATCATCGTGCTGACCACATTCTACGACGAAAAGAACATCTCCCATGCCATCGCCGGCGGTGCCTGCGGATATCTTCTCAAAGACTCGGGAAAAGCTGCGATCCTGAATGCCGTTTCCCAGGCACTTCAGGGAAGAAGCGTCCTTGATTCCAAAGTCATGGAGAAGTTAAACTCGATGCTTGCCGCAGGAGCTCTGGATGCAGAAAAAAAGGCGGCCGGAAATAATAGCGGCAACCTGTCTTCCAAGGAAAGCGGTACGCACAGCGGATCCGGCGTGGCAGGTTCTTTTCACGGATCAGACGCGATCGATCTAGACGACTATGGCATGACTGACAGGGAAAAAGAGATATGCCGGCTGATCGCCGAAGGATGCACGAATTCGCAGATCGCCTCGATTCTCTTTATCAGCGAGGGAACTGTAAAAAACTATGTCTCCACGATCTACGACAAGCTCGGCGAACATGACCGCACAAAGGTCGTGCTCCTGCTTACCAGATCGAAAAGCTAGGAGTTACTCTCCCTTAAGAAGAACTTCCATATCCTCATAGTCTGCTTCGCGCATGAAGTCATAAAACTCCTCCAAGAGATCTCCATCCTCCGCACCGGTGAACTGGACAACGGTGACGATCTTCCCATCTATATGCAGATATCCTGCGCCAACATATCCTTCCATCTGAACAATATACGCAAATCTGTCATCTTCGTCATCGTTATATCCGATCTCCGCTTCATCGGCCTGTCTGACCTTCTTCTTGACCTTGTCGAGATCCTGCAATTCGTAATAATAGTCGTAAAGGTCCTGCGCAAACTCCTCATTTTTCATCTCCACAATGGTGGCATAGACTTGATCCACATCCCCATCGACCTTTGCAAACATCGTCATGTTGGAAACTTTAATCTCGTCCGAATTGAACTTGTCTTCCTCATAATCCATGTCTTCCAGATCATCCGATGTCAAACGCAAATATGCGCCATCTCCGAAGGTAGTATCTGCGACGCGAAGGTTTTTCTTAATTGCATTTCTCTTCTGCTTTGTGGTCATCTCGGCAGCATCAAAGCAGTTTTCTGCAGCATTGATCATTTTCTTATCTGCTTTTTTATACTTGCTTCCGCTTTTGCAGCCGGCAAGGCTACATGCCATGAACAGAACTAAAGCAACAGATAAAACCTTCTTCATTCATTTCCTCCGAAAAAACAAACGGACTGTCTTCCGAAGAAGGCAGTCCGTTCCTTAGCGTCTATTTATCTCACTCTTCCAGAAGCGCCTGCATATCGTCAAATCCGGCTTTGGGGGAGAACTCGAAGTATTCATCTATAAGATCGATATCATAACTTCCTTCGTAAAGGCACAGGGAAACTACTTTTCCATCCAACTTGATGCAAACGCTCTTGGCCTTGTCACTGTCTTCGGAAACCATGATGATCGACAGTTTGTTATCGTCCTCTTCCAATCCGTACTCTGCATTGTATTTCTTAGCATCCTTCTTGATTTGTTTCTCAGTTGTTCCGAACTGATCTAAGAAATAATCATAAATATCTGCCGCTGCATCTTTGTCCGATCCTTCAACAATATATGCCATAATATAACTATTGTCTTCCGACTTTATCGCCAGCAGCGTATTGATCATATCCTCTGCTTCAAGTCCGGATTTTCCGAAGTTCATATCTTCCATATCTTCAGAAGTCAAAGTAACGTATGTACCATCCTCAAACGCAGCATCTGTCGGCTGGAAATTATCACTCATGATTTTCTTCTTCATTTTCTTATTTGCTTCCTCTGCGCCTAAGCAATCTTCCGCCGCAGAAATAACTTTCTTCTCTGTAGAAGCATAACCGCCCTTCGAGCCGCAGCCGACAAGAGCGAACGCCATCGATAATACAAGTGCACATGAAAGAATCTTTTTCATATCCCAATCTCCTCCGAATATTCCGAATAATATAGTAATTTTACCACATTTCATGCTTTTTCGAAATCTTTATAAACTCTTAGTAAAGAAAAGCTCCTTATGCGTTAAAATAGGAAGAAATGAAGATCCTTCTGCGGTTCTTTTCAAGTCAAGAAGTACTTGCCCGGCAGGTACCATCCGCAGAAAACCAGGAGAATAAAATGGACCAGGAAAATAATGAGAATATGCTGTTCCCGGTGGGAATGGAAAATACGCTCTCCACAGCGAATGAGGACTTCGTCCGCGAAAATCTGATGTCGGACTCTTTCCTCGACTTTGTGGAAGAAAATACAAAGCCGATCGACCAGCTCTTTGCCTATTACCAGTGCGCGATCATGGAGGTCGAGACGAAGTTTAAGGTGCTTGATGAATCCCTTTCTGTCGAGCTCGAGAGAAACCCGATTGAGAGCATCAAGACACGTGTTAAG
>ONFC01000167.1 GCA_900317035.1 uncultured Eubacteriales bacterium | reverse complement strand
AATCTACAAGCTACCTCCTTATAGAAAAATTATGGAGGATTTTATGGAAAAGATTTTCAAGACCGAACTGGCCGGACGTCCGCTCGTTGTTGAAACAGGTAAACTGGCTCAGTTCACAAATGGTGCATGTCTTATCCGTTATGGTGAGACAGCGATCCTTTCTACAGTAACAGCTTCTAAGACACCTCGTGAAGGCGTTGATTTCTTCCCGCTGTCTGTAGACTATGAAGAGAAGATGTATGCAGTAGGTAAGATCCCGGGTGGTTACATCAAGAGAGAAGGCCGTCCTTCTGAGAAGGCGATCCTTACTTCCCGTGTTATTGACCGTCCGATTCGTCCTCTGTTCCCGAAGGATCTGAGAAATGACGTAGTTGTTTCCAATATGGTCATGTCTGTTGATCAGGATTGCTCTCCTGAGATCGCTGCTATGATCGGTACATCCATCGCTATCGCTATTTCCGATATTCCGTGGAATGGCCCGGTTGGTGGCGTTGTTCTCGGCCTTATCGGCGATGATGTTATCATCAACCCGACAGAAGAGCAGAGAAAAGAGAGCCGCATGTATGTTACTCTCGCCGGTACTGCAAAGAAGATCTGCATGGTTGAGGCTGGAGCAAACGAAGTTCCGGATGAGACAATGCTTGAGGCTATTGCTATCGGTCATGAGTCCATCAAGGAGATCGTAAAATTCATCAACAGTATCGTTGCCGAGATCGGTAAAGAGAAGTTCACTTATGAGTCTGCTGATGTTCCGGAAGAAGTATTTACACTGGTTAAAGACTTTGCCTGGGAAAAGATGCGTCAGGCGGTTCTTGCTGTAGATAAGTCCGTTCGTGATGCAAACATCGAAGCTCTTACCAAGGAGATCGAAGAGTATCTGACAGAGCAGAATGAAGAGTACCTTCCTTATCTCGCAGATGCCGTTTATAAACTCGAGAAGAAGGTCGTTCGTAACTACCTTTTCAAAGAGCATGTTCGTGTTGATGGACGCCGTCTTGATGAGATCCGTCCGCTTTCCTGCGATGTCGGACTTCTGCCGCGTGTTCACGGTTCCGGTCTCTTCCAGCGTGGACAGACTCAGGTCATGACTACATGTACTCTTGCTCCGCTTTCTTACTCTCAGACGATCGATGGTCTGGATAATGAAGTATCCAAGCGTTATATGCATTACTACAACATGCCGGGCTATTCTGTTGGTGAGGCAAAAGCTTCCCGTTCTCCGGGACGCCGTGAGATCGGTCATGGTGCTCTTGCTGAGAGATCCCTTGTTCCGGTACTTCCTTCTGAGGAAGAATTCCCGTATGCGATCCGTACCGTATCCGAGATCCTGATGTCTAACGGTTCTACATCCCAGGGTTCTGTCTGCGCAAGCACACTGGCTCTTATGGATGCAGGTGTTCCGATCAAAAAGCCGGTAGCTGGTATTTCTACAGGTCTTATCGTAAATGAAGAGGATGAGAATGACTTCCTCGTATTCATGGATATCCAGGGCATCGAGGACTTCTTCGGTGATATGGACTTTAAGGTTGCCGGTACTGAAGACGGTATCACATCTATTCAGGTAGATATCAAAGTGGATGGTCTCTCTCTTGACATCATCCGTAAGGCTTTCGAACTGACACAGAAGGGTAGAAAGCAGATCATCAACGAAGTACTTCTCCCGAGAATCTCTGCACCGCGTGCTGAGCTCAGTAAGTATGCTCCGAGAATCATCACCATGCAGATCCCGGTTGATAAGATCCGTGAAGTTATCGGTACCGGCGGAAAGGTCATTAATAAGATCATCGCAGATACAGGCGCACAGATCGACATCAATGATGACGGTATCCTGCATATTGCTACACCTGATCAGGAAGCTGCTGCTAAGGCAATGTCTATCATTAAGGGTATCGTAGCTGATCCGGAAGTCGGACTTGAGTACGAAGGTGTAGTTACCAGACTGATGCAGTTCGGTGCTTTCGTTGAGTTCCTGCCCGGTAAGGAAGGTCTCGTTCACATCTCCAAGATGGCTTGGGGCCGCGTAGAGAATGTGGAAGATGCAGTCAAGGAAGGCGATGTTGTTAAGGTCAAGCTTCTTGAGGTTGACAGCCAGGGTCGTTATAACCTTTCTATGCGTGACTGCATGGAGAAGCCGGAAGGTTTCGTAGAAGAGGAGAGCGCTCCGAGAAGATCTGATCGTCCGAATCGTGAGAGAAGAGGTCACGGTGATCGTTTCGAGAAGCGTCAGAGAAGAGATTTTTCTGAGAACACTCAGGAAGATACTACTCCGCACCCGGGTTCCCGTTCCCGTGAATTCTGATTCTGAACAATCGGATAAATCCAAGATTTCAGGGACTGTTCCATCGGAACAGTCCCTTTTTTATCTTCGTATAATTCTGTCGAAGATGCCTGCATTCCTGCTTTAATTTGTTTGTATTTTATTGACAGTTATCCTTGTTGTGTTAGAATTTAAAGAGCGTCGGGGTGTAGCTCAGCTGGCTAGAGTGCTTGCTTGGGGTGCAAGAGGTCGCCTGTTCAAGTCAGGTCACTCCGACCATTTTTTTTAATATATAAACGGGGGTAGTCACATGTTTTGTTCTAGATGTGGTCAGCAGTATTCAGATGATAAGCAAGAATGCCCGATCTGTGGCAAGTCGAATGATTTTGTGAAAAAACCTGCTACAGTTGCGACTCCCACAGCTCAGTCAAGAGAACTGATTTCGCAGCCGCAGCCGCAGCCACATCCGAGTGCATCTCGTTCCGCTTCGGCTTCTGCGCAGCCGAAAATGAAGTCGACCGGAGCCTTCGGATATGATATTGGTGGTTTTTTGACCGGATTTCTTAAAGATCCGATCAATTCCTGTACTGACCGCGCAACAGGTGATAACTTCTTGCTTGGATTGACTTTCCCGGCTTTTATTCTTGCCATCAATCTGCTTTCGTGCTGGATCTTTAAAGAGAATGCTGCATTCTTTAATCTTCTCACAGGATTCTGGCCGAACACGGATTCCAGATATTTTGCCGGATTGGTGACAAAGTCCGGCGGATTCGGATTCTGGCGCAGTATTATTACCGTATTCGTTGATTTCTTCGCTTTCGGTACGATGGTTCTGTTTGTATTCTTTGCATATGGACTTTTCAAAGTGAAAAGAGTTGATTTCCTGTCTACAGTATCATGGATCGGTCTAAGTCTTTTCCCATATTCGATTTTGAACCTGGTTTCCTGGATCTGGACAGCGATCTACTATCACTCCCAGTCTTCTGCACTGATCAATATTTCTCCGATACTGAAAACATTCGGATTAGTCTTTTTCATCGTTTGCCTATATGACTATTTCTTCGATAATCTGAAGCCAAAGGGATCCCAGAAGCATGCCATGCGTTTTGTAGTTATGACTTGTGCGCTGTTTACCTTCTGTGAGATCTTCTACGGATTCATTTTAGGAAAAGCTTTCCTGCATTGATGAGAATTAGATGAATAAAAAAGGACTTCCTTATGGAAGTCCTTTTTCTTATGTTACGGTTTTCATCAGGTGATGTATCCGCCGTTCACTCCGAGAACCTGACCGGTGATGAAAGAAGAAGTATCCCCGGCCAGATAGAAGATGGCATCGGCGACTTCTTCGGGCGTACCGATCCGGCATAGCGGTGTTTCTTCGCATAAGGCTTCCCGGGTCTCATCATCCAGTTCGGAATTCATTTCGGTATCGATCACTCCCGGCGCGACGCAGTTTACACGAATATTCGAAGGACCGACTTCCTGGGCAAGTGCTTTTGTAAAACCGATAATGGCGG
>ONFC01000165.1 GCA_900317035.1 uncultured Eubacteriales bacterium | reverse complement strand
GAAGCGATCGATATCCTCGGACAGATCTCCACCAATCCCACTCCCGAGGAGCTCAGCGAGCGCATCCGTCTTCACGGAAAGCTTGACGAAATGGAGAAGTGCTTCTGTCAGAATCTTCTCGGCTTTTCATTTAATAAGGACCAGTCCGAAAAGAAAGAATCTCCGGCATTTTCAGAAAAAGCAGACTCATCCGTTTCAAGAGGCACTGACAGCGCAGCTGATCCGGAAATCTCCGGCGAAGAAAGCAGTAATCTTCACCTGATGAACAGCATCGCGCCGGTGTTTGCCTGTGCCGACCCTCTGAAGACAGCGCTTTTCTATGAGACAAAACTCGGATTTCATGCCGCACATCTCGATGACGAATCGATGCCGCACATCCGCCTGTGCCGCGATAATATCGAGATCATCCTCGTCAAAGAAAAAGAGGATGCCACGGTTTCCCGCGCATCCTCTCATTATGATCTGTATATTTTTGTCTCTGAGCCCATGATGCTCCAGCTGGAGCTCTCCGGCGCCGGTGTGAAGGTCGTAACAGCTCTCGAAGAATCCGATACGGTTCACACGAACCGGGAGTTCGTCATCGAAGACATCGACGGCCGACGCATCTGCTTCTCGCAGCGGATCAGCGGCTGATTACGCATCCGGAAAATCGCTCAGTTTCCAGGACATGCCGTTCTCGTCGCTCATCTCATCGGTAGCTACGTTTACCTTTACTTCTGCCACATACACATTCGCATCTTTTCCGGCCTGGGATCTGACGATAAAGGAATAGCCGGTCTCTGTTTCTTCGATCTGGCTGTCAAAAACGATCAGCTTCAGATCCTGTCCATATAGATGGTTATAGAATGCGATCGATGCTTTGATATACTTTTCGCACTTGGCATAAAGTCCGCCGTCCTCTTCTGTACCCTCCGCCGGTTCCGTCTCTTTTGACGGCGCAAGGGATGTCTGCTTTTCACCATCGCCTTCGCTGGATGGTGTCTTATCAGACGGCATCGTATCACCTTCGGTGATCTTCACATCCGAAGGTTTTTCCGATTCGCTGCTTACCACTTCTGTTTCAGTAGGCTTTTGGGAGTTTTCAGAGACTTTCTGGGTCGTCGGATGTACGACTACATCTTCATCACTCTGATCTGCGGTAGTAGAAACTTCTGTTCCCGATGAAGTGGCAGATGTTTCGTCATCCTTTCCTTTACATCCCGCCATAGATAACATCATCATGGCACAGCATATCACTATCATTTTTCTTGATATTTCAGGTCTTTTCATTAATTCTTGCCTCCTATCGACACATAAGATTACACTTATTCTACCATTGTAGACATTTCCAAGGATAAGTTATCTGTCATACAGGTAAAAATCTTCTGACAAATTCCGACAGCTAGATGATATAATGCTCATAAGGTAAAACTATATATAGTCAGGAGGATCATTTCATGAATAGACTCAAGCGAGTATTTATCAGTGTTCTCGCATTATCTCTGGCAGCATGCATGGCCGGATGCAAAAGTGGCGGGAAGCTATCTCACTCCAACTTTAAAAGTGCGGCCAAGAAGAGCGGCGCAACAGTCGTCGAAAACTCCACCGACTTTGCCAAAGTAGCAAATCAGATCTCCGGATACTCGGTCTTCATTTCCCAGAAAGGAAGCGATGCCCAGTCCCTGTTCGAAAGCCAGATCACAAAAACTGCCACTATGCCGGCGATCAAGGAATTCTCGATATTCATGAGTGCTCCGGATGATAGCAGCATCTGTTATATCACTATGGTATCAGGAAAAAGACGGCACACTCCGTCAGGAAGGTGCTTACCAGAAGGGAAAGACCGTGATCTACGCTCTTTCGGAAAACGTTACATCGAAGCAGTTCGCAGTTCTTGAAGACATCTGCCGCGAACTCGGCATCAAATCTCCTGCCGAAGCCAATAGAAAGATGCAGGAAAAAATACAATGATTCCTTGAAACTGAATTCTAGCACAAAAGATCCGGTCCTCCCCGTATTTTCGGGAAGGACCGGTTTTCTTTCATCTGTTATTTCAGATCGTATCAGTCGATCTTCGGTCGAAGTAACCTGTACCTGTAAGACCGAAGACGATGGTCTTCTCTTCGCCTGTCTCTTTGCACTTGAGGGCTTCGTCGATGGCAGCGCGGATCGCGTGGGAGCTCTCCGGTGCCGGGAGGATACCCTCAACACGGGCAAACATCTCTGCAGCTTCAAATACATCTGTCTGCTTCACGGAACGTGCTTCCATGTATCCATCGTGATAGAGCTGGGACAGTGTCGAGCTCATGCCGTGATAACGAAGACCGCCTGCGTGGTTCGGAGCCGGGATAAAGTCGGATCCGAGGGTATACATCTTTGCCAGCGGGCAAACCATACCGGTATCGCAAAAATCGTAAGCAAACTTACCACGTGTGAAGCTCGGGCAGGATGCCGGCTCAACAGCGATGATTCTGTAATCTGCTTCTCCTCTGAGCTTCTCACCCATAAACGGAGCGATGAGACCGCCGAGGTTCGATCCGCCACCGGCGCAGCCGATGATGATGTCCGGCTTTTCACCAAGCTTATCAAGAGCAGCCTTGGTCTCAAGGCCAATCACGGACTGGTGAAGGAGTACCTGGTTCAGAACGGAACCGAGCACATAGCGGTAACCCTCTGTTCCAACAGCTACTTCAACAGCCTCGGAGATCGCGCAGCCAAGGGAACCTGTGGTACCCGGGTGCTTCTCGAGGATCGCGCGGCCGACATTGGTCGTATTCGACGGAGAAGGTGTAACGGAAGCGCCGTATGTTCTCATGACTTCACGGCGGAACGGCTTCTGCTCATAGGAAACCTTAACCATATAGACTTTGCAGTCGAGGTCGAAGTAAGAGCAGGCCATGGAAAGAGCTGTACCCCACTGACCTGCACCGGTCTCTGTGGTAACACCCTTGAGGCCCTGCTTCTTCGCGTAGTAAGCCTGTGCGATTGCGGAGTTCAGCTTATGGGATCCGCTGGTGTTGTTACCTTCGAACTTGTAGTAGATCTTCGCCGGTGTTCCAAGCTTCTTCTCGAGGAAGTACGCACGGACCAGCGGAGACGGACGATACATCTTATAGAACTTCAGGATCTCTTCCGGGATCGGGAAGAAAGCCGTATCATTATCGAGTTCCTGCTGGATGAGTTCATCACAGAATACAGGAGCCAGTTCCTCGGCCTTCATCGGCTGATGCGTACCGGGATTCAGAAGCGGCGCCGGCTTGTTCTTCATGTCCGCACGCATGTTGTACCATGCGGTTGGGATCTCCTTTTCATCAAGGTAGGTTTTGTAAGGAATTTTCTCAGACATAATATTGTCTCCTTTCGTTATTTTGGGGCAGATCCTTCTTTTCTGCCGGAAAAACAAAAATCCCGCCCCAGCTTCTAAATCTCTGCTGGGACAGGAACACTATTCTTTCCTGCGGTGCCACCCGGCTTGATCCCACTTCACTTGCGTTCCGCGAGATCCTCTCACGCATACCGACATATGCTGGTCTTTGTTGACGGGGAACCTTGCCCCGGCGCAGATACTCGTTCATAAAGAACTTTCCCCTTGCCCTCGGAAGTCCATTCAACTCTGACCATTCCTGCTGCGCTCTCACCACCGGCAACTCTCTGTATGGTCCGATTCAAAGTTTACTCACTCTTCCTCGACGGTTTTTCTGCATGATACCACTTGAAGTTCAGTAAAGTCAAGGGGGCAAGCAGCTGACCTTTCTCTTTCCCGTTTATCATCCCGAAGAAATTTCCCGATCAGCTCAATAGTTCTGCGATATCGAAGACCAGTTTCTCGGTCTTTTCCCAGCCGAGGCACGGGTCCGTGATGGACTTGCCATATACGCCACCGCCGACTTTTTGGCAGCCGTCCTCGATATAACTCTCGACCATGAAGCCCTTGACGAGGTTTCTGACCTCCGGCGAAAGGCGCATGGAATTCGGCACTTCCTTAATGATACGCGGCTGGGCAAACGGGTTCTTATTCGAATTGGCATGATTCGTGTCGATGATCGCCGCCGGATTCGGAAGATTCTTCTCCTCGTACTGCTCACTGAGGCGGATCAGATCCTCAAAGTGGTAGTTCGGCTGGGCCTCACCGTGCTTGTTCGTATAACCTCGGAGGATCGCATGCGCATGCGGATTTCCCTTTGACTCGATCTCCCATCCTCTATAGATGAAAGTGTGTGGGTGCGATGCAGCGAGGATCGCATTCAGCATAACGGCATAGTCTCCGGATGTCGGATTCTTCATACCGACCGGAGATGCGATCGCACTGGCGGTCAGTCTGTGCTGCTGGTCCTCGACCGATCTTGCGCCGACAGCTACATAAGCAAGAAGGTCATCAAGATAAGCGTAGTTCTCCGGGTAGAGCATCTCATCGGCGCAGGCAAAACCTGTCTCGGCGATCGCTCTCATATGCAGATGCCGGGTTGCCAGGATCCCCTTGAAAAGATCCGATCTCTCATTCGGATTCGGCTGATGGAGCATGCCCTTATAGCCCTCACCGGTCGTTCTCGGTTTATTGGTATAGATACGCGGAACGATGATGATCTTATCTTCGACTTTTTCCTGCAGCGGGCGGAGTCGTGAGATATAGTCGATGACGGAATCTTCATTGTCGGCAGAGCATGGCCCGATGATCAGGATGAGCTTATCGGAAAAGCCCTCGATGACCTGTTCTACTTCTCTTTTCGTCTTTGCCACGGCCTGATCCATCTCCGGTGTTACCGGGTAGATCTCTTTGACTTCCTCCGGAAGTGCCAGTTTCTTTACATATTCCGCATTCATTCGTTCTTCATCCTTTCCAACCGGCCGCACCTTCACGCCGATGCGTATGTCTCTTTTTCTCCGGTAAAAGCACTCGTCACGTTACTTTCCGATTCTTTCGTCCGGCTTATATGTCCCGATGACCTTGATCTTCTCACAGGCGGTCTTTAGCTGCTCGAGCATTCTCCATCCCTCTTCGGAATCCAGAACGCCCTCGATCTCGGTATAGAAATAGTACTGCCAGTTCACATCCTTGACCGGACGGCTTCTGATAACACGCATGTTGTAGTTATGTTTTCCGATGATCGAGATCGCACGGGCCAGAGCGCCGGCAAAGTCCCTGATCGTAAAGATCATGATCGTATTCTTCGGTGTCTGGCGGACTTTCTGTGCGCCGACCCCGGCCGAAGAGCCGTCTTTTCTTGCAAAAACAGCGAATCTCGTGACATTCTGGGAACTCTCGTTGATATCGTACTGGATAAGATTCAGGCCATAAAGCTTGGCAGTTTCAGAACTTGCGATCGCGCCGACGGTCACATCCGCACGGTCAGCAACTTCCTTCGCGGCGCGAGCTGTATTCTCATACGGGATCGTCTCAAATCCATGATGCGCGATATATTCACCGCACTGCTCGAGCGCCTGCGGATGCGAGATGACTGTCTTTATCGACTCGACCGAACTTCCCTCGACGCCCAAGAGGCACTGCGAGATCGAAAGCTCGAAAACGCCGATTACTTCGAGGCCGCCATGGAACATCAGGTCACTGACCTGTCCGACCTCTCCCGCATAACTGTTCTCGATGGGAAGAACAGCCGCGTCAGCAAGTGATTTTGCCACGGAATCATAGGCTTCTTTAAATGTGCGGCAGGAGACCTTTTCCGCATCCGGGAAGATCCCTCCCACTGCCATCGCAGCAAAAGATCCTTCTATTCCACTATATGCGATTTTCAACTTCTGTTCCGACATTGATCCCGGCTCCTTTGCTCATCAACACGCTGACGCTGTTTCGTGTATCTGTAACACATTTTCTCCACATGTAACAGTTACTAACTGTCGCTCATTTTCTCACAGGAACACCATGAAAAAAAGAGCTTTTATCAAAAAAGCTCTTTTTCGTTTAGAATTCCGATACTCTTTAAGAAATCTTACTTACC
>ONFC01000162.1 GCA_900317035.1 uncultured Eubacteriales bacterium | reverse complement strand
GCGAGCTGCTTGATGGAGTTTTTCGCACGGCTTACGGACTTGCTCCACTCGGCGGATCCGAGGCGGGCAAGCTTCGGTGTCCTTCCGTCGGAAGCGACATATTTCTGGATATGGTCGAGGCGGTCCATCGGGATATAAAGATGGTCGTCGTTCGCATAGGTGATCTGCAGGTAGTCTCTCTTCGTGCCCTCGACTTCGAGATTCACGAGACCGTCATATCTGCCGACGCCGTTTTCATCATCGACGACCAGCTCACCCGGAACAAGATCCGAGAACAGGTCGATCGTCATGCCGCTTTTTTTCTTCTTTTTGATACCGCGGTCCACACCGAAAATATCCTGTGTTCCGATGAGGACCATATTGATCGCCGGATAGACAAATCCACTCGGCAGTGGTTTTGGCAGCAGCACCGGCATGCTGTTTTTCTCGAAAAGGAACGTTCTTAGTTTGTCGGCGCGGCTTCCCGTACCGCTCATGATATACGTCGTTTTTCCTTCTTTATTTCTTCCGGAGATCAGCTCGGCGAGAGCATCTTCATGGCCTCTGTAGCTGTTGCAGGCCGTGCCCTGGATCTTGATATGGACCGCTCCGGGAAGACCGTTATTACTGCTCGGCAGGATCGCCATCGCGACGACCTGTTTCTTGTCGAGTTCGCGGAAAACATCCGGGATCTTCATCAGCGCGGTCGAGCACTCCGCCGGGACGAGTCCTTTTTCAAAGGCATTCCGGAAACGCGCTTCAAAGTCCGCAGCGACTCCATCCATTCTGGATCTGACCTGTGCGATCTCATCGACATAGATCGTGTCGCCCATGCTCCGTACAAAGGAGAGGATCGACTCGGTATTTTCTTCCAGGACGGCCGCCCACTTTTCCCATCCGGAAAAAGAACCTCCGGACCGGAGCGCTTCACTTTCTTTTCCGACCATGCGCAGAAGCGTATCGATATTATTTCTGTCCGCGCCGATCGCTGCCGCTTTTCTTGCTGCCTCATCACCGATCGCGACCATCTTGTCCGCGAGGCGCTCCCAGTCTTTCGGAGGAAGCAGAAGCTCGGAGGCCGGAAGGATCGTGTATTCTTTCAGCTGCTGTTCGGATCTCTGGGTATTGAGATTAAAGAGCTTGATCTGATCGACTTCGTCATCGAAGAACGACAGTCGCACACCCATATCCGATCCGCTCGGGAAGAAATCGAAGATATCGCCGCGCTTGGAAAACTCGCCGACGCCTTCGACTTCACGGGTACGTACATATCCCATCGAGATCAAGGTCTGTGCGAGGTCTTCCGGAGCAAGCCGCCTTCCCAGCCGGACAGTGACCGACGTATTGATAAACCTTCCCATCGGAAGCATCTTCGTCAGAAGCGCGCCGGCCGTCACGATCAGGCAGCCGCAGTCGCGCGTGACATACTTCACGAGTGCATTGACACGTCCCTGTTCGATCTCACGGCTCGATGCCGAGACCTGCGACATATGTGTCTCACGTCCGCGAAGGATGACACTTTCCTTTTCGAAAAAGGCATCGAGATAGGACTTCATTTTTCTGGCGGAAAGCTCATCCGAGACCAGGATCACCGGTACGGGAAAATCACTTGTTTCTTTCTTTCCTGCTTTCTTTCCATCTGCTTTTTCAGATGCATTTTCGCTTCCGTATCTCGGGTCATTCTCACTTCTATAGAGAGCAGCGGCAGCGATCAGAAATGCCTTCTGCGTCTCGGTCATGCCGGTCAGGTTGATGTGTCCTTTTTGCGTAGAAAAAGAATCGACCAGCTCCTTAAAGGCAGGGTCGATGAAGGCTTCTTTCAGCATATCCTTTATCGAAGGAAGAAATCTCATGAGTGATGTGATCCTCCTCTGTTTCTTCCACCCGGGATCGGTTTTCCCGAGAGGATATCCTCGACCGCTTTCGCTCCTTCTTCAAAGGCTTTGAGCATCGTTTCCTGCTCCTCTTTCGGAATCGAGGAAAGAACGAAGTCCGCCAGATCCCAGTGCTCGGGGACCGGTCCGCATCCGATGCGGACACGTGCGAAATCCTGCGACTCCACGCAGTAGATCACGGACTTCATGCCGTTATGCGTACCGGCCGATCCGCTCGATCTGACGCGGATCTTGCCTCTCTGGATATCGATATCGTCGTAGATCACGATCAGGTGATCGAGAGGGATCTTAAAGAAACGCATCACCTCGATCACGCTCTGTCCCGACAGGTTCATGAAGGTATGCGGACGCAGGAGGATGCAGTCTTCCCCCTCGATCGTTCCTCTTCCGTATTCGCCCTTCCACTTGAGTTTATCGACTCGGATATTATGCTTCTGCGCCAGAACTTCCAGCGTCATGAAGCCGCAGTTATGGAAGGTGGATGTGTATTCTTTTCCCGGATTTCCCAGGCCTACGATCAGCCACATATTTTCACCTTTCGCCGTCCAGTCTTTCTCCGATTTTTGTTTCTTTAGAAACCACATCGGATCACATGCCGCTGGTACGCTTCTTATCCGGCTGGATGACCGTCGAAGCACGGGAGCGGTTCTTCTTTGCCACCCAGTTTTCTTTCACGACCTGCTGGGATCTGGCGATCGCAAGACCCAGTTCCGGAACATCTTCCGTGATAGTCGATCCGGCAGCGATGTAGGAGTTCTCTTTCAGCGTGACAGGAGAGATCAGGTTGCTGTTACCGCCGATAAATACGTTATCGCCGATCACGCACCAGGTCTTATCCATACCATCGTAGTTACAGGTAACGGTGCCGCATCCGAAGTTAACATTCTTTCCGACTTTCGCATCACCGACATAGGTCAGGTGGCGGGCACGGGAATAATCGCCGATGGTCGCGTTTTTCACTTCGACATATGCGCCGATGGTGACATTATCCTTTAAGATCGTATCCGGACGCAGATGAGAGTATGGTCCGATACGGCAGTTCTTGCCGACTTCGCAATCCGATGCGATCGAGTTATCGATCACGGTTCCGTCACCGACGATCACATTCTCCAGACGGGAATTCTCACCGATGACACACTCATCACCGATGACGGTATTTCCGAGCAGGATCGAGCCCGGGAGAATAAGTGTATCCATACCGATCTTGACGGTATCTGCGATCCAGGTCGTCTCCGTATCAACGATCTGCACGCCCTGCTGCATGAGCTTGAGGCATGTTCTTCTATTGAGCATCTTGCCGACTTCCTGTAGCTGGATGCGGTCGTTGACGCCACGTGTCTCATCGAAATCCGCGACATATGCACCGACCTTATGGCCGTCACGAATCAGGATCTCGATGGTATCTGTCAGGTAATATTCCTTCTGCGCATTTTTCGCATCGATACGTCCGAGCGCGGAAAGAAGCAGCGGTGTTTTAAAGCAGTAGATGGAGGAGTTGATCTCATTGACCTTCAGTTCCTCTTCCGTGCAGTCGCGGTGCTCAACGATCTTTACGACATTGCCCTCGGCATTACGGATCACACGGCCGTAGCCCTTCGGGTCCGGTGCCAGGCCGGTGATGATGACCGCACCGTAATCACCCTGCTCGAACATCTCCAGTGCTTTTGAAATCGTATCGGAAGTAATGAGCGGGGCATCACCCGGAAGTACGATCGTGCATCCGTTTCTTCCCTCGAGAAAAGGAGCCGCCTGCATAACGGCGTGTCCGGTTCCGAGCTGTTGCTCCTGGAAGACAAATGCCACATCTTCGCCGAGGACTTCTCTTACTTCTTCCTGTTTGTGTCCTACAATATATACCTGCTCGGTAGCGCCTACTCCGGAAAGTGCTTCCGCGACCCAGCGGATCAGGGGTTTACCAGCCGCCAGCTGGACGACCTTCGAGTGATTCGAGTGCATACGCTTGCCTTCACCGGCTGCCATGACAACTGCACAAAGCTCCATATTACTGTTCTCCTTTAAGGTTAAATGATTCCATGTCTATGCACACAAAAACCCCAATGATCCTGCTCTTACGGGGGCATCGATCATCGGATTCCTGATGATTTTCATATCAAGGATATTATATCTTTTTTCCGGGCGCTTTTCTACCTTTTTCTTTATCACCTAT
>ONFC01000059.1 GCA_900317035.1 uncultured Eubacteriales bacterium | reverse complement strand
GAACTTGCCTGCGTCTCGATCTTCTTCTCATTCTCGGAAATAAGGGATACTGTTGTCTGCCGGTAGAATACGAGTACCAGAACAGCGAACACGAGAATCGTTCCGATCGCCAGTGACAGCGTCGTTCGGAATAATACACTCTGTGGCTTTTTTCCGGTATCTTTCATATGTCCACCCGCAAACCCGATCGTCTTAAATAATTACTTCTCTGTTGTCTCGAACTTGTAGCCTACGCCCCATACTGTCTTGATCAGCCAGTTTGTCTTTACATTCGGCTTTTCCAGCTTCTCACGGATACGCTTGACGTGTACATCGACCGTTCTGGACTCTCCGTAGAAATCGTAGCCCCAGACATTTTCGAGGAGCTGTTCTCTCGTAAATACACGGTTCGGATGAGAGGCCAGGAAGAAAAGGAGCTCGAGTTCTTTTGGCGGAATATCGATTTCTTTTCCATCGACGGTAACGACGTATCTGGCCATATCGACCGTGAATCCCTCGTAAGAGATCACTTCGGTATTTTCTTTTGTATCCGAAGAATCGGCAGATGCCGCATCACGCTTATCGGTACGGCGGAGAACTGCCTTCACACGGGCCAGGAGTTCCTTTGGCTCGAAGGGCTTCTGCACATAGTCATCTGCACCGAGCTCGAGGCCGACGACCTTATCCAAGGTATCGGAACGTGCCGTCAGCATGATGATCGGGACATCGGATGTCTTTCTGATCTCACGGCAGATATCATAGCCGTCTTTTCCGGGAAGCATCAGGTCGAGTACGACCAGATCCGGCTGCGAAGACTGGAAAGTCTCTAACGCACGGTCTCCGGAAAGACAGGATGTAACAGCGAAGCCATCTTTATCGAAGTAGAGCCGAAGCACTTCTACGATATTCGGATCGTCATCTACTACTAAAACCTTTTTCATCTTCTTACCCTCTACTTCCCTTATTTTTTCAGCATATCCTTCAGTTCATCCATAAAGGAGTTCACATCCTTAAACTGGCGGTAAACCGAAGCGAAACGCACATAAGCGACTTCGTCGATCCCCTTGAGCTGCTGCATGACCATCTCTCCGATCTCGTTGGTGGAGATCTCACGCTTCGTCGTGTTCTGGATCTGATTCTCCACGTACGAAACGATCTGTGTCAGCTGCTCTGAAGAGACCGGTCTCTTCTCACAGGCCTTCATCAGTCCTCCGAGAAGTTTTTCCTGACTATATGCCTCGCGGGTACCATCCTTCTTGATCACGAGAAGCGGAAGGAGCTCCACTTTCTCATAGGTGGTGAAGCGGGACGAGCAGGATAAACATTCACGCCTGCGGCGGATGGCAGAACCATCCTCCGCAGGCCGCGAATCAATTACTTTATCTTCCATATGTCCACAAAAAGGGCACTTCATAGATCAATCACTCATCCAGATTATCGTTGTCACTCATGAACCACGGGAGCAGTCTCTTCTTATCCTTGGCAGGAGCCGGAGCTTCCACAGTCTTCGGAGCGGCCGGAGCAGCAGCTCTCGGAGCAGGTGTCGGGACTACGTTCGGCTGAGGTCTTCCGCCCTGCTGTACATGCGCCGGTGCCGGAGCCGGAGCAGGTGCCGGGGCAGGAGATACGAAGTTGCTCTGCGGACGTGCGACCGGTGCTACAGGAGCGACCGGAGCAGACTTGCTCGGGGAATATACCTTTGCGTCATCTTTTCTGGAGTCGCCAGCCGGTTCCGGATCACCGAAGAGGAATTCAGGAACTTCCGGCTTGGAAACAGGCTTTACAGGAGCCGGTGCCACCGGAGCTGCCGGTTTCTCATAAGAAGAGATCGGAGATACCGGACGGGATGTCGAAGCAGAAGGAGTTCCCTGACCGATGATGGTCGGATTCTGCTTGGAGATGATGGATGTTGCCGGGCGGAAAGCCGCGGAAGCATTCTCAGTATTATCGAAACCGGAAGCAATAACGGTGATCATGATCTCATCTTCGAGTGTCGGGTCTGTAACTGCACCGACGATGATATCCGCATCACCTGCAACTGCATCACGTACAACGGAAGCAGCCACATCGATCTCGTGGAGTTTCATGTTTCTGGAACCTGTGAAGTTGATGATTACGCCGCGGGCACCCTCGATCGTTGTATCGAGGAGCGGGCTGTTGATCGCCTGCTTCACAGCGGCAGACGCTCTGCCCTCACCGGAAGCACGGCCGATACCCATGTGGCAGATACCTGCATTTGTCATGATACGGCGAACGTCGGCAAGGTCGAGGTTGATGAGACCAGGGATAGCAACGAGGTCGGAAATACCGGCAACACCGAACTTCAGAACCTGGTCTGCCATATTGAATGCATCATCGATGGATGTGTCTTCATCAGTAATGTCGAGGAGCTTATCATTGGCAACTACGATCAGGGAGTCAACATACTTCTCGATCTCACGGATACCACGCTCAGCGTTCATCGCACGGCGCGGACCTTCGAAACGGAACGGACGGGTAACAACTGCGACTGTCAGGATACCGAGTTCACGGGCGATCTGAGCAACTACCGGAGCAGCACCTGTACCGGTACCGCCGCCCATACCTGCGGTGATGAACAGCATGTCGGTTCCGCGGATCGCCTGAGCGATCTCATCTTTACTTTCTTCAGCAGCCTTCTCGCCGACCGTCGGATCAGCGCCGCATCCAAGACCTCTGGTGATCTTCTCACCGATCTGGATCGTGATCTGCGCCTTCGAACGTGCGAGTGCCTGATGGTCTGTATTAATGGAAATAAAATCGATGCCCTGAACAGAGCTCTCGATCATACGGTCAACAGCGTTACATCCGCCGCCGCCGACACCGATTACTTTTATTGCTGCAAATGGTTCATCGTCCATAGAGTATCCGAGCTTAAAATCTGACATAGCCTGCATTCCTCCGTCTTGCCATAAATATATACTAATTCATTATAAGCTTTCTAAGCTATCTTTTACAATTCTACACTAAATATTGTGGTCAAGCAATAGACGGAAAAGCCGGGCAAAAAACGGGTTACAGTTCGATTACCTCCGTTTTTCAGGGCTGTAATGAACCGGTCATCAAACCCTAAATGTAGTATCCGGGTCAGCGGAGGAGGTACTTACTGCCCGTCATATCAAGCACAGTACCCGGTTTGCCGGCCAGATCGCCGGAAACA
Organism: uncultured Eubacteriales bacterium; assembly: GCA_900317035.1. Classification (GTDB taxonomy): domain Bacteria; phylum Bacillota; class Clostridia; order Saccharofermentanales; family Saccharofermentanaceae; genus Scatonaster. The sequence goes on along the minus strand of ONFC01000059.1, from coordinate 18,990 downwards.
ATGGCATATCTCAGCCATGCCATATCATCCGAAATCTTTGAAAGAGACGAGAGTTTGACACTGATCACGTGATCACATCCCGGAATATCCAGATCGAGGAATGTCGTCATATTTTCGCAATAGCGCACACAGATCACGTGCGACAGGAAATCGAAGTCGGAATTATCATCTGCGGCATTGGCGTCGGCACCGAGGATCGCACCAAGGATCGTGATGCAGGTGTCATATCCGTCATATGCCGTAAGTTCAAGCTTTTTGCCGATCTGTGCCGCGCGGATGGGCAGGCCTCGGATCTCCGGGATCCCTTTCGGAACGTCTCCTGTTTGGATCTCAAGCACCACCGAATCGTCCGCAATAATGGCATATCCGTCCGGAATTGCCACGTAAGCGACTTTTCTTCTTTCTGTAACTTCAATGTAAACTTCTCCCGGGTAGTGCGGATAGACTTTTGCATCCGCGATATACGGGTCGGATCCGATGATCCTGTTCCTTACTTTTCCGTACTGGAGCTTCAGGATATCCTTCCACGTTCCGCCGATCCTGGAATACAGATGATCACCTTCACGGATGCCGGACATCTCGAGGATCTGCTCCTCAGAGAACCTCTGATTCCCGCTGACTTTTATATTTTGCACACGGAAATTCCGATGGAAAAGGAACAGCATCGCAAGGATAAATACCAGAAGCAGGAGAATGAGCAGCAGCCATCTCTTTATAGAGATCTTCCGTATCGCTTTTCCAAAAGCACTCTCCGGCTTCTTCTCTTCTCTTTCCTTCTTCTCAGGTTTCACTGATGCCGGGTTCTCCGCTTTCGCCGGGGCCGGCTTTTCCGGTTTTTTGTCTGCAGTTTCTTCCTGCTTTGCAAGATGTTTATCCGGCGTTTTCTCACTTCCGGCATTCTCATCCCGCGGTTCTTCATCGGACGACGTTTCGGAAGAGAGTTCAGTCTTCTCTTCTACCGGCACGCGACGCACGCCCTCGATGACCGGGGGCGTATGCTCGTTCGAAGACGTATCCTCATGCGAAGACTGCTCCGGCTTTTCTTTCTTTAGATCCTTTTTCTCCGGATCCTTTGGGCCGTAGTTTCCGTCTTCTTCGAGGGTGATGTCCTCTTTCGGCTTTTTGTCGTCCTTATCGGGCAAGTGCTTTCACCTCATCACAGATACGCGAAGCGGCATCATAGATAGCCAGTCCGCGCGCATTTTCCCGCATCGCAGCGAGTCGTTCTTTATCTTCCAGAAGCTCCTTGACGATGCCCGGCAGTTTTTCGACTGCCTGGTCATCCGGAAGGAGGATGCCTGCTTTCGCATCTTCAAATGATTTCGCATTATATGTCTGGTGATCCTGTGCCGCATAGGGATACGGGATCAGTACCGACGGTGCGCCCACCGCCTGGACCTCGGCACAGGTGATCGCACCGGCACGTCCGATAAAGAGATCGCAAGCGGCAAGATACGTTTCCGGGTCAGAGATATACTCGAACACTTCGATCGACTTCGGCCAGTTCTTCGCCTCTTCCACGACTTCCTTATAGCGCTGTTTGCCGACACTTAAGATGATCCGCACATCCGGGTCCGTGATCACTTTGGCAAGTTCCACGATCGCCTGATTGACGGTCCTTGCGCCGAGCGAGCCGCCCATCGCGAGGATCAGGGTATTCTTTTCGGAGAGTCCGAGTTTTTCACGGCATGCGTCGCGATCGACCTTCGAGAATACACCGCGGATCGGATTTCCGGTAAAGACGATCTTCGCCTTCTTACTGAAGTAGTGCTCGATCCCGGGGAAGCTTGTGCAGACGGTCTTGGCATACTTTGACATCATGCGGTTGGAGCGTCCAGGGAAAGCATTCTGCTCATGAAGAACGATCGGTACTTTTTCCTTATGCGCCGCCGCGATCAGAGGGCTGCATACAAATCCGCCCGTTCCGATAACGACGTCCGGTTTCCCTTCACGGATCAGTTTTCTACACATTTTTCTTCCGGCGAGAAACTCTCTTACCGCTTTGATCGTTTTCTTTGACGGCTTCATGGGAAGCTGCGCGGCGCGGATGACCTCGAAGGGATATCCCATCTTCGGGATGATCTGCGACTCGAGTCCTTTTTTCGTCCCACAGAAAAGCACTTCCGTCTTTCCGTCCTGTTTTTTCAGTTCATCGGCGATCGCCACTGCCGGATGGATATGTCCGCTCGTGCCGCCGCCGGCGAGAAATACTTTCATACTTACACCACCAATTTCACTGTTTTTCTCTTTCTACCAGATCTTGACACCGACAGGATCATGCCGACCGCGATCATAAAGAAGAAGTTCGCCGTTCCGCCGTAGCTGAAGAACGGGAGCGTGATACCGGTCGGCGGGATCGCGCCCGTCGCCACCCCTATATTCAGGAACGCCTGAAGCGTAAGAAGCGAAGTATAGCCTGTTACCAGTATTCTGGTAAAGAGGCTGTCTGCCTGCCATGCCACCATAAATCCGGTCAGTGCAAAAGCCCAGAAAAGGAGCATGATGATAAGGCCTCCGACGAAGCCGAGCTCCTCGCAGATGATCGAGTAAACATAGTCGTTATGTGCTTCCGGCAGATACATATATTTCTGACGGCTGTTTCCGAAGCCGACACCGGTCATTCCGCCGGATCCGATCGCGATGATACTCTGCTCGATCTGATACGTGTCGTCTTCGTCCGCCTTCTTCTCTTTTTCTTCTTTTTCTTCATCATCCGAGTTCATCGTCTCGAAGATATTCAGTCGCGTAACAACGTGTGCGAAGTTCTTCTCGAGTTTTTTCTTCTGCGCACCCGGCATAGACAGATAGAAGATACCGCCGACGACCGTGATGATCGCCAGAAGGATCGCACTTCCTTTGAGCCATGATGACAGCGGGATACCGCAGCACAGGAAACAGATCAGGGAGATCGCGCTCAGGATCAGGAAGCATGACATATGCGGCTGAAGTACAACGATCAGAAGACATATCAGTACCAGGATGCCCGGGAGCGTAATATCCATAAACGCATCAAAAAGCGCCTGGGATGTATGCTTCGCCTTAAGTCCCCCTTTTTTACGGCGGCGCTGTACGAAAGAACGGTACCCGGCGATCGAGTAGACGATCGCTACCTTGATATACTCAGACGGCTGGATAGAGACACCGCCGATAATGATCCAGCGTCTGGCACCGTTGATGACTTTACCCATGGACAGCGTAAGAAGCGCCATGCCGATCGCGGAGAGATAGACCGCGAGCGTTACCGGCCATTTATCAAAAGCTTTCAGCGGAATAAACGTAAGGATCAGTGCTGCGACAAATCCCAAAAGCAGGAAAGCACCCTGATGGATAACGTAATACATGGAGTTGCCCTGTGCCGTAAATGCTTTCGGCATACTGGCGGAAAAGAGCATGACGATACCGAATGCCATCATCACTAAAACGATGATAACAATTCCCAGGTTGACACGACGCGGCGCATATACGTCCAGCGACTCGATTTTCCCGTCGTCCCGGTAAGCCATATTCTCCGAGACGAGATACTTCATCTTCCGTTTCATGGTTCATTTCCTTTCCGAACTATTGAACCATAGCTTTCCAGAATTGTATACATCTCGAAGGCATGGGATGCTTTTAGAAGCACGTAATCCCCGTCTTCCACAAGGCTTGCGAGTTTTTCTGTCATCTGGTCTTTATTCTCAAAGCAAAAAACAGGTACATCCGGATCCTCCGACTTCGCGCCGTCCATTACGTCCTTACAGAAATCACCGATCACTAGAAGTCCGTCAAGTCCCAGTTCCGCTGCCTTCGCGCCAATCTCGAAGTGCTTCTCCGAGGAAACATCCCCGAGTTCGAGCATATCGCCGATGCAGGCATATGCTTTCTTTTCTCCGGCCAGACGGCGGATCGATGCAAATGCGGACATCATGGACTCCGGGCCCGCGTTATAGGAATCATCGAGGAAGAATACTTTATCGGCTTTTACGAGGCGCTCGCGGTGTCCGATCTGCACGAAAGAAGCAATTCCTTCTTCGATGCGGTCCGGCGCGATACCGAGATAAAGTCCGCAAAGAAGTCCTGCCAGTGCATTTCCGACGTGATGGATACCGACGGCACTCAGTTTCAGAACGACAGATACCATCTCATCAAAGCCTGCCTCTGCGTGGCAGCAGATGCGGTCACCCTCGATATCGATGAGGTTCGCCACCGCCATACCATACGGGCGCTTCTCAAGAGCAGTTTTCTCCGTAAAAGTATATGCGATCTTCACATCCTCGCGGATCATTCCTCCGGCTACCGCCTTCTGGAGATATTCATCTGCATACGGCAGGATCAGAAGTCCTCCCTCGGCGAGTCCCTCGAGGATCTCGAGTTTTGCCTTCAGGATCTCCTCGCGGGAACCCAGGCGCTCGATATGCGCGACACCGATATTCGTGATCACCGCGATGTCCGGATGCGCGATATTCGTCAATTCAGAGATCTCTCCGCGGAGACGCATGCCCATCTCGAGCACGATCACATCTGTATCTTCCGGCGTCGCCAGGATCGTCTGCGAAAGGCCGATCTCATTATTGTTATTGTTCTTTGTCGCGTAGACCTTAAGCCCGCGGGACAGGGCACTGGCGATCATCTCACGGGTCGAGGTCTTACCGACGCTTCCCGTGACCGCCACGACCTTGCAGGCGAGTCTTTTTCTATAGTATTCCGCGATCTTTTCGAGCGCGATCTTCGTATCCGGGACCAGGATCACCGGCACATTCTCCGGTGCGTGCTCCATCGTAGAGAGCACCAGTGCCGACGCGCCGTCATTTACTGCCGCGACCGCATATTTATTTCCGTCGAAGTTTTCCCCGATCAGAGCCAGGAAGAGATTTCCCTCTTCGATCGTTCTCGTGTCCGTAGAGATTCCGGTCAGTTCAAATTCAGATGCGTCAGAAGCTTCCGTATTTCCAGGAAACTGTCTTAATTCTCCGCCGGTTGCGCCGAGTATCTCTGCCAGGGTAAACTTCGCCATTTCTTACACTCCTCTTTCCTTTTCCAGATCACGAAGGACTTCGGAGGTGACCTTCGCATCGATGAAATCCACAACAGTATTTTTGATCGTCATCGTCGTTTCATGTCCTTTTCCCGCAATCACCACGATGTCGTCCGGATCTGCCATCGCCACGGCATGGGCGATCGCTTCTTTTCTGTCCTCGATCACACAGTAAGGTGCATCCGGATTCCTCTTTATGCCTTCCACGATCATACCGGAAATGACGCTGAAGTCTTCGCTTCTGCTGTTATCCGTGGTCACTACGGTAAAATCACTGTACTTGCCGGATACTTCTCCCATTGTGTATCTTCGATCGTGCGGGCGGTCTCCGCCGCAGCCGAATACCGTGATGATCCTGCCTTTGCAGGACGGGCGGATCGCGTGGAGAAGCACTTTCAGGCTGTCCCCGTTATGCGCATAATCAACATAGACCTTAAGGCCTAAGGCATTGTCGATCTTCTCCATTCTTCCCGGAACACGGACGAACGTCATTCCGCTCTTAATATCCTCTTTGCTGACACCGGCTAGGTAGCAGGAAGCCGCCGCGCAGAGTGCATTATCCACATTAAAGTCACAAAGAAGCGGCACGAAAAGCACTTCCTCATAAGTTGGTGTGACAAAGGTAAACTCCATGCCGGGAACTCCGTCTTGGGAGGACGTCTTCATGCCGCGCATGGTAAAGTCCGCATCTCCGCTGACACTATATGTGAAGTACCTGGATACGTGTGCTTTTGCATAGGAAATAACATCGTCGAAGCGTCTGGTATTTGTATTGATCAGCGCGATATTGCAGTGATCGAAGAGCCGCATCTTGCTTAAGAAATAATCCTCTTCCGTCTCATGCTCGCCGTCGTTGATATGGTCATTCAGGAAATTCGTAAAGACGCCGATCTCGAAGTGAACGCCGTCGGTCCTTTTAAACTTCAGGCCCAGAGATGATACTTCCATGACGCAGTACTTCGCGCCTTCTTCCCGCATATCGGAAAGGAGGGACTGGAACTCCCACGCTTCCGGGGTCGTGTGTTTCGACTTGACCGCTTTGCTTCCGATCTTATTTTCCACGGTTCCGATCAGGCCGCAGGATCTTCCCGCACGCTCTAAGATCTCATGGATAATAAAGGTCGTTGTCGTTTTTCCTTTGGTACCGGTAAGGCCGATGATCTTCATGTCCGAGGACGGGTGGGAAAAGTAAGTACAAGCCATCTCGGCATATGTTTTCCGCGTATCCGGAACAGAGGCAACACCACAGGTACCCAGTTCTTCGATCTTCTCCAGTGCAGGTCCGATCTCCGAAAGTTTTTCGTCCGCTACCAGGATCAGCGCGGCGCCTTTTCCCGCCGCATCTTCGATGTGACGATGGCCGTCGGTCTTCTGACCGATCATGGCGATAAATGCGGTCTTCTCCGTGACCTTCCGCGAATCCAGAACGATCTCATCGAATTCGCGGTCCTTCGGACCTAAGATCCATTTATATTCACTTTCTTTCAGAAGATCTGCTGCTTTCATGATGTTCTCCTTTTACTCCATCTTCACTCGAATGAAGGTTCCATACGGCACATGTGTCGGCGGTGGAGCTTTCGTCTCTTCGGTCGATCCGTCCGGTCCGGTTTCTCCCTCACCGTCCTGCGGTTTTGTCGTTTCTTCTGTATCCCCAGTCGTCTCATTTCCGGTCTCGTCCGGTGGAGGAGGCGCGTCAGGATCCGGAGTCGGCGTCGGTGTGGGCGTCGGATCGATCGCGGTACGTATCGAGGTCGGCGGATCCTGCTCGACCACACGTCCCTTTATATTTCCGTCGATAAGAATATTCAGTCCATATTCCTTCGCCATTCTTCTGGCTTCGATGATGCTCATGCCTGTAAAGTCAGGTATCATCGTCTTATTCATATCTTCTACGCTGACTTCTCCCGGATAAAGGACGACGACCGTGTCTTTATAGACCGTCTCTTCCTCCCCGAAATACATGGTGCCAACGATCGTATCCAGATCCATCGTGCCGGAACCGTCCATCACCTCATAGCCTTCTTCCTCCAGGAGCTGCTTGGCCTGCAGATATGTCTTTCCGACAACATTCGGTACGTGGTAAAGGATCTCCATACGCTCATATTCTTTGTCCGAGAGCTTTCTTTCCACGCCCATGTATTCGAGTGTCTCTTCTACGATGCGGGCGGATACTTTTGCCGCAGCGGAAGAACCGATATCGTTATCTTCCGGCTTATTAATGACGACGATCACGGCGATCTTAGGGTCATAAGACGGAGCATAGCAGCCGAAGGAGAGCACGTGCATACCCGCTTCCTCACCGACATCGATCGTCGATGTACTTGTCTTTCCTGCGACATAATAACCCGGCACATAACCTGCCGCACCGGTACCTTCATTAACTACGTCCTCGAGAAGCGAACGTACGCGGGCGGATGTCTTCTCAGAGAAGAGTGTTCTCACCTTTTCCGGTTCGAACTCCTTGATGATGTTTCCCTTATTGTCTACGATACGGGATGCGATCCTCGGACGCATCAGGGATCCGCCGTTTACCAGAGAAGAATACACGGAAATCAGCTGCAGAGGCGTCGTCGTGGAAGACTCACCGAAGGAAAGGGATGCGAGGTCGACCTTTGTCGGTTCCGCGTGGAAGATACCTTTCTGCTCCGCCGGAAGGTCGATACCGGTAACATCGTAGAAACCGCAGTCACGCCAGCAGCGGATCGTATCGACTTCGGATACCTCGATCGGGGAATCGCTGAAGATCTCATCCTCATAAGTAAGACCTTCCTCCAGTGCGATCGCGGTAGTTACCGCCTTCATGGTGGAACCCGGTTCGTAAGTGTCCGAGATACAGCGGTTTCTCCAGGCATTACGCATCAGGTACTGTGCTTTGTCCGTAGAAGACATGGCATCCCAATCACTCTGCGAGATACCGTATGGTTTTTCACGCGGCGTATTCAGGTCAAAGTCCGGCATGGAGACCATCGCCAGGAGTTCTCCGGTATACGGATCCATGACGATACAGGTGACCCCCTCACGCGGCTTATACTCGTTATATGCATCACGGCAGGCATTCTCGGCGATCCTCTGGATGTTCATATCCAGTGTCAGCTGAACATTATAGCCGTCCTGTGCTGCGATACTTGTCGGCGCGGAATACGGAAGTGCGCTCTGGTTATAGTTATCGACCTCGGCGTAGGTAAAGCCTTCCGTACCGGTCAGGTAGGAGTTATAGAACGCCTCGATGCCATACTGGCCGATCAGGGAATTATCATTCTGGTCAGCAAATCCGATGACCTGTGCGCCCAGAGAGCCATAGTTGTAGTAGCGTTTCGGCACCGAGTCGATCTTGACGCCGCCGATATTGTGTTCCGAAAGAAAATCCTGGAGTTCTTTTTTCTGGTCAGAAGTTACTTTTTTCATGACCTGGATATACGGTGCATCGGTCTTTCCCAGCCACTCGATCATCTTCTGCTTATCTACACCGATGATCTGTGAAAAAGCATCTGCGATCTCTTCCACCGCCAGTGCATCTTTTCTGGTCTCCTGGGATTTCAGCACGTCCGAAGGCGTGATACCTACCGTATATTCATAGGTCGTGCTGGCGAGAATATTTCCGTTACGGTCGAGAATATCGCCCCGGTTCGGCACGTCTTTGATACGCTGCCAGTGCATCTGCGAGGCTTTATAGGAGTATTCGTCATAGTGGGTATTCTGGATCCCGTACTGGACCTTGATCAGATATCCCATAAAGGCGGTTAGTGCGAGAAAGACAGAAACCAGGACGATCCTTCCGCCGATGCGGAAACGGGCCGTCTGGGTCTCGTCAGTTACCTTCTCAATATCCTTACGCTCTTCTTTGGACATACCTGTCCCGGTTCCTTTCCCATCCAAGCATCACTTTGCCTCTCTGGAATAATAATCTGCCAGGTTGCGCTTTGCTTCCTCAACAATATCTTCTGTCACTCCGACAGAATTGTAGGAACGGCTCGTGGTCATATTATCCTTCTTCGGAACGACCACAGTAACGATCTGCTTATTATTCGGGTCCACCATACCCAGATGCATGAGGGCCTGCTTACGTACCTGCTCCAGGTCCGCGCTGATGAAGATAGTCTCTCTCATCTGGCTGGTTTCCTGGCGCATTTTATTGATCTTGCGCTCTGTATTATTATTCGCAAAGTTCATCGATGCGATCTGTGCTTCATTATACACCAGCAGACCGAAAAGCGCGGTGACAAACGCTACCGCCAGAGAAAACAAAATAAAGTCGCGAAAACGCTTTAAAGTCATGGAAATTGTCTTTTTTCTATAATTTCCATAGACAGCTTCGACCGCGCGCTTGTTCTGCATGCGGATCTTCTTTCTCTTCGCTTCTTTCTGCTCTTTTGTCTCTCTCAGGACCACACCGGTCTGTTCCATCGCACTCATATAACGCTCCGCCTCACCATCATCAAAAGCAAGGAAATTCAGGCCGATCGAATAATCGGACCCCGTATGTTTCAATAATGCATCTACTGTTTCTTTTTTGTTCAGTTTTACTGCAGAAGCCATACCTCTTCATTCCTTTCAAATACTCTCAGTTTGGCACACCCCGAGCGCTTATTCTCCATAGCTTCTTTTTTAGAAGCGACGATGGGCTTGCTATGGACCTGTTTTCCCATCGGGCGCTTCCCACATACACACACCGGAAATTCTCTCGGGCATGTACATGGATTTTCGAGTTTGCGGAAAGCTTCCTTGACCAGCCGATCCTCCAGCGAATGGAAGGAGATCACCGCAAAACGTCCATGTGCATTCAGCAGAGCAGGTACTGTCTCCAGAAGCTCGGATACCGATGCCAGTTCGTGATTGACCTCGATACGGATCGCCTGGAAGCATCTTCTCGCCGGATGCTGATCCTCTTTTCTGGCGGCGTGGGGCATCGCAGCACGGATAATGTCCGCAAGTGCCGTTGTCGAACGGATCGGCGCTTCGGCTCTCTTCTTCACGATCGCCGATGCGATCCTTCCCGCGTATCTTTCCTCGCCGTAATCCCGGAAGATCCTTGTAAGATCACTTTCGGAATACTCATTGACCACTACTTCCGCGGAGAGATCCTGCTGCTGGTTCATCCGCATATCCAGCGGACCTTCCTTCATGTAGGAAAAGCCACGTTCATCCGTGTCGATCTGATGCGAGGATACGCCGAGATCGGCAAGTACCCCATCTACCTTTTCAATGTTCATCTCTTTGAGCACTTCCGAGATCCGTGAAAAGTCGGTCTTTTTCAGCACCCATTTATTCCCGGCACCCAGCTCTACTCTTCTTCTCTCACAAGCCGCAAGTGCCTCATCATCTTTATCCAGCGAGATCAGAAGGCCATTGTCTCCCAGTCTCTCTACGATCCCGGCGCTGTGTCCGCCACCGCCGGCTGTACAGTCCACATAGATCCCGTCCGCCTTAATAGCCAGACCATCCATACATTCCTCAAAAAGGACCGGAACGTGATGGAAATTACAATCCTGTGATCTCGTATCCATCCAGATCGATACTCTCCTGTTCCGCCGTCTCGCTTACCGCGTCGTAGTACTTCTTCGTGCAGATCTCGAGGACATCCTTCTCGATCTGATAGATGCAGATCTCATCCGAAGGTGCCGCACCGATACGGTTCCAAAGCTCGGAACTTACGGAGATACGGCCCTGTCCGTCCATATCGCACTCGAGCGCCTCACCGATGATCTGACGTCTTGCATGACGGATCTTCGGATTGGTCATAGGGATCTTGCTGAACTGCTCCACGATCCCCTGAAAGCGGTCATTGCTGTAGATACTGAGATAGCCTTTGTCCTGGTTTAAGGTAACAAACATGGGCGAGCCGATCTGATCCCGGAGTTTCGCCGGAATGAAGATCCTTCCCTTCGCGTCCATTTTGTTGATAAAACGAGCCATGCTCTCCCCTTATCTTTTGGTGTGATTTTCACCACGATTCAACACCGATGATGACCATTCACACCACTTTCCACCACTTTTATGGTGTAATTGTAATAAAATAACGTTTACATTTCAATACTGTTTCAAACGGAAATCTTAGAGAATAGGCACTTTTTCGCACAAAAGACGAACAAACGCTCGTTTTGTTCAGTTTTTGCTCATATCGTTGCTTTTCACAAGGGAAAAAGCGGCACTTCGGGCGCAAATATAAAAGTCGCTCATCACGTTGCTTTTTCATGAGCAAAAAGCGACGTTTTGAGCGAAAAATGCAAAAAGTCGCTCATTACGTTACTTTTTCACAAGCGAAAAGCGACGTTTTGAGCGACTGATCAGTCTGGGTGATGTCCCTCTTTAAGCAGAGGATTGTTTTCGGTCCATGGATATGTTTAGTATGAACCCGAGCGATATGAAATTAACCATCATGGCGGTACCGCCCATGCTGACAAACGGCAGCGGGATACCCGTGATCGGCAGAAGCCCGACACACATTCCCATGTTCTCAATAAAGTGGAACGCATATGAACCGGTCAAGCCGACAATGATATAGGAATATGATTTTCTGGATGATTTCGATGCGACATAGAGGCACCGCACCAGGAAGAAGAATGCCAGGACCAGAATGGCCGTCGTGCCGATGAAGCCCATACGTTCAGACACTGCGGAATAGATAAAGTCGGATTCTTTTACGGGAACTTTTACGAGGATCCCCGTATGGTTTCCCGTAAGGCCTCCGGAAGCGATCGCCGCCTTCGACTGGACAAGGTTCCACTCGGACACCGGGTCCGAACCTTCGAAAATCAGGGAAAGGATCCTCTTCTTCTGGAACGGCTCCAGATAGAAATTCCATACCAGCGGGATCACACCGACAACAGCCGCAGAGATCGCCAGCACGAAGTATCTGTACTTGAGGTTCCAGATAAAAAGCATGCACACTAAGGAAAAAAGGATAACCATAGCGGTACCGAAGTCCGGCTGCTTCATGATAAGCAGCAGCGGGATTCCGTAGAGGATACCGAGATAGACCCACCCGCGGACCATCGAGATCACCTTATTACTCATATCCTCAAGGATATAAGATGCACAGATGACCAGTCCGATCTTCGTCAGCTCGGACGGCTGGAAAGTACCTAACACAGGAAGTTTCATCCAGGAGTCAGCTCCCCATGTACTCTCGAGGGTAAATCCGTCGATGATGACATACACCAGGAGCATCAGGGAGACACCGTAGAATATCCATCCGATGAGTTTCATGAACTGGGTATCCAGAAGACAGATAAGCAGCGCAAAGCCCACGCCGATGGCAGCGGCGATCACCTGCTTATAGAAAATGCCGGGGTACCCTTCAAAACCTTGGGAAAGAACCAGATTCAGGACATAAAGGCCTATGGTGGTAATGGACAGGATCGGGATGATCAGCCAGAAATCCACTGTACGAAGCGAATTATTCTTCAGAAATTCGATACCGGACTTACCCTGATTCATCGAAGCCTCTTACTTTTCTTCTTCGTCCTGATCGTCAGACTCGTTCGCCTCTTCCTCTTCAGAAGTCTCGTCGGAATCCGCCTTTACTTCTTCGTCAGATCCTTCATCAGAAGATTCGTCCCCGTCAGAAGATTCGTCCTCTTCGGAAGACTCCCCGTCTTCTGCTTCTTCAGATTCTTCATCGATAGAGAAGGAAGACTTCGACAGACGCTCTACGCGGTCTTCGATATCCTCGCCATCCTCGTAATCACGGAGCTTCTGCTCTTTTCTTCTCTTCGCATCACGGCGCATCTGCTCATCTGCCTTGATGAACTTCTCCGGGATCGGCTTCTTCTCCCAGTCGTAAATACGGCCGATGGAGATGACCAGAATTCCGAGAACGATCAGGATCAGAGAAAGTACCTGAGAAGTACGCAGGTTCGTGCCGGAGATATAGAGGGAGTCTGTACGCAGTCCCTCGATAAAGAAACGGATGATTCCGTAAAGGATGCAGTAGCATGCGGTTGTCGTCCACGGTCTCTTGCTCTTTTTACGGACCGCAAGAAGAATGAAGAAAATGATCAGAGTACCAACGGATTCATAGAAGAATGTCGGGTGTACCGGCATGTCGGAATCCAGATTCGGGCAGTGAAGGCTCAAGTAACGTCCGATCTGGGCGCTCTTCATACCCCACGGGAGATTGGTCGTCGTACCAAATGCTTCCTGGTTAAAGAAGTTGCCCCAGCGGCCGATTGCCTGGCCGAGAGGAATATATACGATCGCAAAGTCCATAACGGTAGAAACCGGGATTTTTCTGATCTTACTCATCAGGAAAATAGCAAACGCAGCACCGAGGACACCGCCATAGATCGCAAGTCCGCCTTCACGCACATTCGTGATATTGGAAAGTGTTTTTCCGATATCGCCCTTAACATGGTAGGTGCCCCACTCACAGAGTACGTAGTAGAGGCGGGCGCCGATAAAAGCCAGCGGGAAGCACAGGAGGCAGTAGTCCGTAACAAGATCCGGAGTCATGCCGTGCTTTCTGCACTGTTTCATACCCAGGATCAGGCAGAGCAGGACCGCCAGTGCGATCAGGATACCATACCAGTAGAACTTTATTCCGGCGATCTCAAAAGCTATATTATTTATCTTAAACTTCCATCCGAATCCGGGGAAGGAAACCCATATCTTCTCCAGTGCTATTAAATGATGCAGCATCTTAGGACCTCATTTCTCTTTTCTTTCTTGTTCTTGCAATATAATATCACACATATCCTTCAAATCGAACAGGTATTTGACGGCTCCTGTGATATTCCCGGGCCGCCTCCTGGTCTTTCGTCATCTGCGCCTGAAGCTCGTCCACAGAGGTGAACTGCGTCTCCGGGCGGAGGAACTTCAGAAGCATGACTGTTCCCGTCGTTCCATAAAGCTGATAATGGCCGTCGAGGATCATCGTCTCTGTAAGCGGTGTGGTATCGTCTTTATTCACCGTCGGCCGCATGCCGATATTCGTAATTCCCGGATACATCTTCCCGTCCAGGAGATACGCGGAGGCATATACTCCGAACTTCGGGATCATCTTCTGTTCCGGTATACGGATATTCGCCGTCGGGAATCCGAGTTTTCTTCCGAGCTGCTGGCCCTTTTCCACGATTCCGGAAAAAGCGGTCGGATGGTCAAGGAGCTTCTCGGCCATATCCACATCTCCCGAAGCGATCAGTTCACGCACCCAGCTGCTGGACACTCTTCTTCCTTCGTAATTGATCGGATCGACAGAAACGACCGTGATCCCGTTCTTTTCGCCCCAGGCCTTCAGTGTCTTTACATCGCCCTGCCGGTCTTTCCCGAAGTGATAGTCGCGTCCGACCACGATCACGCGGGCGTGCATCCATCCCTTCAGGCAGACTTCCATAAAGGTCTCCGGACTCATCCTCTTTACCCTCTCATTAAAAGGAAGCGCGAAGAGGTCATCGATGCCCATATGGGAGATCAGCCGGCATCTTTCCGGATAGGTCGTGATCAGGTTCTTCTGGGATTTGCTCGCCGGCGGATTCTCAAATGTCTGTACCGCCGCGCGGATCTTATACTTCTTTGCCTGCTCGAGCATGGTCGAGAAGATCTTCTGGTGTCCCATATGGATACCATCAAAATAGCCCAGTGCCACGGCACGCGATGCCGTGCTCTCCATCGCACTGGATGGCGTGGAGATCAGCTTTCCGTCTTTATTGATGATGCAGTTCCATACGTTCATATTACGCGAAAACCCTTTCTTCGCGGATCAGGAGTCCATCTTCCGTCTTTTCCTGATAGATCACGGCACACGGGCCCCCTTCATGAAGCGCTAGCACACGATCCTCCGGCTTCGCTCCTATTGCATCCATTCTATCCTTAAATACCGAGAAATCAAGTTTTTTCCCATTTCTGAGATCCATGGCTTCTTTCTCCGTGACATCGATCTTCGGAAGCCCCCTCATCGCTTCTACCTCTTCCACGACAAAAGCACTGTCACCGCTGCTGTATCGTCTCTCGATCTCTTCGAGGGAAAGTGCTTTTTCCACGGAAAAAGCACCGCTGGACAGACGTCTCAGGCATTCGCAGTACGCTCCGGTCCCAAGGTCATTTCCTATATCCTCACATAGAGTCCGGATATACGTGCCTTTGCTGCAGTGCACATCCATACGGACATGGATCAATTCCTGTTCCTCCCAGACCTCTCCGACATCGATACTGAAGATCGTAACTTTCCGGGAAGGAATCTCGACAGACTGCCCCTTTCGCGCATAGTCATACGCCGGACGGCCGTTGATCTTGATGGCGGAATAGACCGAAGGGACCTGCGTGATCTCACCGATCATCTTCTTTACGCTTTCCCTTATCTTTGCTGCATCATCAGCAAGAAGCGCCTGTTTTTCGGCCTCATCCGGGACCTTGCCGCCGATGACCTCGCCCTCGATATCGCCGGTAGAGGTCACTTTTCCCAGGACCATGACGGCGCGGTACGTCTTCTCATCGTTTTCCATATAGCGGAGCACACGTGTGCCACGCCCCACCGCCACTGCCAGAAGGCCTGTGGCAAAAGGGTCCAGCGTACCGGCATGTCCGGCTTTCTTTACACCAAAGATCTTTCGGATACGGGATGTGACCGAAAACGATGTCATGCCTTCCGGCTTATCCACCAGAACGATTCCACTCGGAGTATTATCGGTCATGTTCTCTCCAAAAAAGCACTAGCTTCCGCAACGATCGTATCTGCAAAAGTATCGATATCCACATTTTTCCCGGAGAAGCCGGCTGCGCGGTGATGTCCGCCGCCGCCCATTTTCTGGGCAAATTCCGCCGCATCAAATCCGACTTTCGTTCTAAGATTGACGCGGAGCTCATTATTCTCAGTCTCACGGATAACGAAAGACGCGAGGACTGTATCGATATCTCTGAGGATATTGACGATGCCGTCGGCAGCGCCTTCCGGTGCGTCCGTCTCGTCCATCATCTTCTGCGTGATCTTCGTCACAGCGATTTTTCCGTCAGAAAAGAGCTTCATATTCGAAAGCGCCATCGCGTGAAGCCGCACTTTTCCTTCACAGGTCTCGTCGAAAAGATGATAAGCATTGTCCGTGACATTGGCGCCGCGCTCCATCAGATCCGCTGCGATCCGGAATGTACTTGGTCTGGTATTTTCATAGGAAAAACGGCCGGAATCAGACTGGATACCTACCATCAGGCAATCCGCCTCAAACCGGTCGATCAGCTTTAATCCGAATTTTTCTTCCCACTCTTTAAGAAGAAGATACATCAGCTCCGCACAGGACGCAGACTTCCCGTCCACATACGCGATCTCCGCCTCCGGCGATGCGGACACATGATGGTCCAGTACGACTTTCTTCTCTGCGCCGGAATAGAGGGACTCTGCTTTCCCCATACGGTGGCCTTCCGAGCAGTCTACGGCAAATGCCAGTCCCTGACGGGAACGGATCTGCTGTTCGTTATCGTCAGTCACGACCGTGATAAGATCGTCCGGAACATTCATAAATGAGAGCCTCGGCGGGATCTGCCAGTCCAGGATCACCCGGGAGCTGTAACCGAGTTTTCGAAGCGAAGACGCGAGCGCCACGGCGGTACCCACACAGTCGCCATCCACACGGGCATGCGGGAAGATCTGTATTTCCTTTTCTTTATCCGAAGGAAGATATGCCAGCACGAGGCCGGAGTACTCATTCATGGTTTCCTGCACGTTCCTGATCCTCCTTGATCGTACGGTCGATCAGATTCATAAGATCCATGCCTTTCTCGATCGATTCATCCAGCTTGAAGTGCAGTTCCGGTGCGACGCGGAGCTTGATACGCTTCGCGATCTGGGAACGGATGAAGCCGGAAGCACGGTTCACGGCCTCCATGCATTCTCTTTTCTCCTGCTGGGAACCATATACCGAGAGAAATACAGTGGCATGGGTAAGATCTGAGGACATGCGCACCTCCATGACGGAAGTCATCATCGGGATACGGGGATCCTTGACTTCCGTCAGCAGAAGCTGCGAAATGACTTTCTGTATCTCATCGCCCACACGGGCGGCACGATTCTGTCTCATACTCTCTCCTGGTACGGATTACTTTCTCTTAATTTCCTGCATCTCGAAGACTTCGATGATATCGCCTTCTTCGATGTCGTTATAGTTCTCGATCGAGATACCGCACTCATAGCCGGCAGCAACTTCCTTCGCGTCATCCTTGAAGCGCTTCAGGGAAGCGAGCTTGCCCTGGTGAACAACGATGCCGTTTCTTACGACACGTACTTCAGATGTACGCAGGACCTTACCATCCTTAACGTATGCACCACCGATCGTTCCGACAGAGGATACCTTAAAGGTCTGACGAATCTCGACATGACCGAGGATAACTTCCTCGAACTGCGGCTTAAGCATACCGCGCATAGCTGCTTCGATATCTTCGATCGCATTGTAGATTACGCTGTAGAGCTTGATATCTACGCCGACTTCCTTGGCCTGCTCGACAACGATCGCGGACGGACGGACATTGAAGCCGATAATGATCGCATTGGATACATCCGCAAGGGTAACATCGGACTCGGTGATCGTACCGACACCACCGTGGATGACCTTGACGCGGACTTCGTCGTTCGTGAGTTTTTCGAGAGACTGGGTAACCGCCTCGACAGAACCCTGAACGTCTGCCTTGATGATAAGGTTGAGATCTTTGATCTCGCCCTCAGCAAGCACCTGGGACAGATTCTCAAGAGTCATTCTCGAAGACTTATGCAGCTGCTCTTCTCTCTGCTTGATACGGCGCTTCTCAACGAGCTGTCTTGCCATCTTCTCATCGGTTACGGCATAGAATGTCTCGCCGGCTTCCGGTACTTCCGGAAGACCTAAGATCTCGACCGGAACAGACGGGCCTGCCTTCTTCTGGGCAACACCGTTCTCATCGTACATCGCACGGATGTGACCGAAGATCGGACCGGTAACAACAGTATCGCCGGCACGGAGTGTACCGCGCTGTACGAGAACAGTCGCAACAGCACCTCTGTTCTTATCGAGTTTCGCCTCGATGACCGTACCCTTTGCCTGACGCTTCGGGTCAGCCTTCAGTTCCATAACATCTGCTGTCAGCAGGACCATCTCAAGGAGTTCATCGATACCTTCACCGGATTTAGAGGATACCGGTACCATGATGGTCGATCCGCCCCACTCTTCCGGGAGGAGGTCATGTGTAGCCAGTTCCTGCTTTACCTTATCGATATTTGCACCGACCTTATCGATCTTCGTAATTGCAACGATGATCTCGGTGTTTGCAGCACGTGCATGGTTGATCGCCTCGACTGTCTGCGGCATGACACCGTCATCTGCTGCGACAACGAGGATCGCAATATCCGTTACCTGTGCACCACGGGCACGCATCGTAGTAAACGCTTCGTGACCAGGAGTATCGAGGAAGGTGATCTGACGGCCCTTGCAGCGGACGGTGTAAGCACCGATGTGCTGTGTGATACCGCCGGCCTCACCCTTAACCACGGATGTCGAACGGATCTTGTCGAGGAGGGATGTTTTACCATGGTCAACGTGACCCATAACGACAACGATCGGCGGACGCGGTTTCATGTTCTCTTCTTTATCTTCGCTCTCATCAAAGAGTACATCTTCCTCTGTGACCTCCACGATCGGCTCAGTAGTAATGCCGTATTCACCGGCTACCAGAGCAGCGGTATCGTAGTCGAGCTCCTGATTGAGCGTAACGAGCATACCCATCATCATGAGTGTCTTGATGACATCGGCGGATCTCTTTCCGAGACCCTCTGCGAGATCCTTGACCGTAATAAACGGCGGGAGCTCAACGTGTGTCAGCTGGGGCTTCACGACAGGTGCTGCCACGAAAGACTGGCGCTTCACCTTCTTCTTGCCCTTGCCGCCCATGTACATCGAATCAAGAGCCTCATCATTGGAGAGGATATCCGATGCATTACCGGTAAACTGGTTGGTACGCTTGTTACCGGAACGGCGGTCATTATTGATCGAAGAGGACTTCTGGTTATCCTTCTTGGAGTC
>ONFC01000157.1 GCA_900317035.1 uncultured Eubacteriales bacterium | reverse complement strand
ATCAAGCATCAGATCGGGATCCTGGAGGTGCTGAAAAAACGCGTTCAGGAGGAAGAGCTCAGCGTCATCGTCGTCATGCACGACTTTAATATGGTGGAGCGCTTCTGCGATAGAGCGATCCTCCTGAAAAACGGAGAAGTCGCAGCCAAGGGACAGATCCGCGATGTGCTGACGCCGGAACTTCTGCTCTCCGTATATGAGGTCGGATTTGATATAATAGAGAAAGAAGGAAGACGGGTCTTCTTCCCGAAAAATGTGGCGGAGCCGGAAAAGACGGACGCCACGGAGAAGTGAGGGACGGTACATGGAACTGATCACCAAGGCAGAAAACTTCGACGAGTATCTCGAGACCAGTGAATATATCAACCACAACAACGTCAAGGTCGTGATCGTAGCGAACTACCTGATGGAGAAGATATTCAAGGACATGAACGACGGGAAAAAGATGGGATATCTCGACCCGGAGATCGAGTTTGCGCTGCGTGCCTTTGAATTCGTAAGAGATGAGATCTCCCATAGTAACGATGCCGGCCGAAAAGAACTCTGCCTCAGAGCTTCGGATGTTCTTGATAAGAGAACGGGTCTTTGCTTCGGAAAGTCACACCTTCTCTGTGCACTGCTTCGTGCGTCGGGCATCCCGGCGGGGCTGTGCTACCAGTACCTGCGGCTGGATGAAAATGACGATAGTTCCCCGCTTATCCTTCACGGGCTGAATGCCGTATATTTCGCCTCTCTCGGACGGTGGATCCGTCTGGACGCCAGGGGAAATAAAGAAGGTGTGGATGCTCAGTTCTCTCTGGACGAAGAAAAGCTCGCATTCCAGGTAAGACCCGGACTTGGCGAGACTGATCTTCCGTTTATCTTCCCGCGTCCGGACCTCGGGGTGATCTCGGTACTGAAGCAGTTCGAGACCGCGCAGGATGCCATGGCAAACCTGCCGACTAAAATTATAGGTAAATGCTGAGATAAAATCTTAGAAACACTTGACGTGATACGGGTGAAGATGGTATTATTTCATTCGCTGATTATGCAAATGGCGCCATAGCCAAGTGGTAAGGCAGAGGTCTGCAAAACCTTTATCCCCGGTTCAAATCCGGGTGGTGCCTCCAAGTAAAGGAGTTGTCAAATGACAACTCCTTTTTTCTTTTCCGTTTTCATTTTTCCGTGCAGGGAATGTGACGGTATTGTTAGGAGCGGGGAAAAGGTCCTGTGCTAGAATACAGGGCGCAGTAATTGGGGCTGCAGAAAGAGTGAAAAAGATGGCAAACAAAAGATTTACAAGAACCATGAGCGCGGCGCTCCTTGCCGCGATCGTCCTAAGCGGATGCTCGGGGAAAAATAACGAGACGCAAGGAACGAAGAGCGCTCCGGTACCTGAAGAAACCACGGCTCCGGCAGAAACACCGACTCCGACGCCGACACCAACGGAAACACCGACTCCGACGCCGGTTCCTAAACCGGAGATTGAGAATATCTCTAATAATGAGGAGGGCCACTATACCTTCCAGAAGCATGTTTTCGGAACCGCATACCTCGCACAGTTCGGAGAAAAATACAGGGATGCCATGTTCTCTTACTGCGATGCAGTCTATAGCGGGCAGGATACATTCGATTGCCCGGACGAAGAGACATACGGCTGGTGCATGGGACGCCTATCTACTTTTTTCTGCCCAATCGCGAGTGAGTATGTAACAGCATACTCCCCGGATGGCGGACCGGGATATAAGGATGGAAAAGGATACATCTACTATACGGTCCCGAAAGATGAATACATGAAGAAAGAAAAAGAATTCGAGGATGAGATCGTCAGCATCATCAATGACTGCGTCAGCGATGACTACACCGATGTCGAAAAAGTACTCGCCTTCTACGAGTATATGTGCAGAAACTATACCTATGACTATGATATGTACTATCGGGGTGTCGAAGGGATGGATGACCAGTCCGGCTACCGCTGCCTCATCGAGAAGAAGGGTATCTGCTGTGAGATCGCGGCGCTCTATAATTTTCTGCTCCTTCAGGTCGGTGTGGATTCGGAAGAAATGGGCGGTATGGGCAAGGACGAAGGTCACTCCTGGATATTTGTCACGATCGACGGAGAATCCTACCACGTCGATGCGACCTGGGGACTCACGGAAGACAAACCATTTATGGATTATTTCATGATGACTGATAAGATCCGCGCGGATCGTGACGGCTTCGCCAGCGAAAAGAATTCGATCGCTGCATGGGGTGACCAGAGCAGGAAGAATTACCGCTTTGCCGCCACGGATGACAGATTTAAGGATGTCTGGAGCAGCTACTACATCGGAATGGACAGAGAAACTCAGGAAATCGTCTACGAAAATTACGATGGAACCCGGGGCAGGCTCTACTATGGATCCGATGTGAGTGAAGAAAGGCAGAATGCTTCAGCGCAGGAAGCTTAAATGAACTGTATATTTAAAAATTGCTCATAAAGTGTCAACATTCATTTCCTAAACTGAAATCATAGATTTAGGGAACAGGGAGGGCGACACTATGACGAATGCTTCAAACGATCCGAGGATCGTGATCCGAAACGATATTACGGGTGAGCCTCTGGCGAAGATGGTTGTTCCGGAGGGATGGGAGGCGCGAGGCCTCATCCTGAATCTGTTTCAGGGAATCGATAAACCATTCATGGCGCAGGTGCTGGCAAAGTCAAAGGACGGCAGTTCTTCGATCCTGATCAGAACAGGTGAAATGTATCTCGATGTGCTTGAACACTTTGACCGGCTGATGGGATCTGACAAGTTTGTCGATGGAAAGATGCAGAAAGCGCTTCCCCTCGTGATGGCCCGTCAGCTTCCCTTCTCGAATTATATGAATGCTTTTCTCGCAAGAAATCTGCAGGGTGCCCCGCTAGAGGCGGTCGCCGATGCGACGCTTCCAAGTGTGGCAGGACGGCATCCGGAACTTGTCAGGCAGCAGCTGCAGACGAAATTCGATTTTCAGAAATCCTGGGATATGTCCTATCCGAATCCGATCTCTGAGCCATTCTTACTGTCAACAAATCAGGCTTCACTTCTCCGAAAGTACAGAAGCGGAGGAAGGATCATCATGCTCGGCATGGACCTGACCTCGATGGAGTGGGAACAGAGAATGACGCAAAATGCTGTAGCATACGGAATGGTGGGTGTTCTGGCGATGGCGAGAAAGTGCAGAGGACACTATGTTGCCTGGGGAAGTGAGAACATCTACTTCTGTAGCACCGACGATGCGCATGAGAATGAGACTGCGGCGGCCTTTATGCAGATGGTGTCGACTTTCACATTTGATAACTCGGTCTATCAGATGAAGTTCCAAAAGGCGGAAGAATTTAACCGCCAGGAACTGGCGAAAAACCAGATGATCCAGGCACAGGTTCAGGCGAACCAGGAGCAGCTCCGCATCAATCAGGCAAGGCTGCAGCAGACGCTTGCCGATAACAGCCGTGCGATGAGCGATATGATCATGGATTCGTGGAACCAGAAGATGGCTTCCGATTCGAGGATCAGTCAGGCCAGATCCGAAGCGATCCGCGGAGTAAACACCTATGTAAGAACTGACGGTTCCACTGTCGAGCATTCAGTCGTATCCGATCACGTCTATCAGAATCAGTATGGCGATACCGTCGGGATCAGCGGACCTGCGATCGACCCGAGCTATATCCCCGACTGGACGGAGATCCACAGGCAGTAGTGCTTTTACCGAAGTGCGAGTGTTTCTGCACCCGAAAGATGATATAATGCATAGGTAAGATTTCGCGGAGGTGCAAGATGGAGCGCACAACACAGCTTTTTACCGAGTTCAATGAACTGATTTCGAAGGTCTGCGAGGAGTTTGCCGATAAGGTGACCTCGAGCGAGGGACCGACGGAAGCAGAGATGGCGGAGCACTTTAAGGAATTCCGCCCATATATCGAGCAGAATACCGAGCCTTTCTGGAAAGAACCGAAAGAGTATCTCGACGGAAAAACCGGCGAGGAGTTCATCGCTGAGATGGATATGGAGACAGCACTTGCTGCTTTTGATGAAGCGGCGATGATCGTGGATGATGAAGCGACACCGTTCCCTCTGGTCGATCGGCTGAAGAGCTTCGGCGAGCCTGCCTGCGAGCGCCTCTTAAAGAAGGTGCTGGACACTTCCTGGCAGCCGGAGGACGGCGAAGATGAGAATGAGTTCTTCGTGAAGTTCCAGCCATGTGTATCCGCGATCCGTTTCTTCGGAGCCGCGGAGTATGAGCCGGCGATGGAG
>ONFC01000152.1 GCA_900317035.1 uncultured Eubacteriales bacterium | reverse complement strand
GTTACAGAACCCCGGATGAAATCTTCGAGGAGGAAATCGACCGAATCTACCAGGCTACTGCCTAGCGGAGGGTGTCCAACTTGTTGTTGCAATTTAGGTATGAAGAATTTTGTATTTGGATTCTACAAACTGCAGAACAGCATATTCGGGAGGTGATGAATGTGGCATATTATTCGGCAGATCAAATACAGCAGGCCCGGGAAATAGATCTTCTGACCTATCTCAGGAAGACGGATCCGGGGAATCTTGTGCATGTTTCCGGAGGGGAATACTGTACCAGAGAACACGACAGCCTGAAGATTTCCCATGGCAAGTGGATGTGGTGGTCACGGGGATTCGGCGGCGCATCGGCGCTGGACTATCTGATCAAAGTAAAATGTATTCCATTCACGGAAGCGGTTGGAATGGTGTTGGGCACGGAGGCTAAGCAGCCTCCTTTTTCTTTTGATCGGAAGGGGGCTAAAGCGAAGCGCCTGCTTCTGCCGGAAAAAGCATCGGACAATCATGCGGCGCTTCGCTACCTCACCGGCCGAGGCATCGACCGGAGAATCCTTGAGGAATGCATTGAACGTGGTCTGATTTATGAGTCATCCCCTTCTCACAATGTGATTTTTCTGGGGTTCGATGAGAAGAAAAAAGCAAGATACGCTTTCTTCCGATCGACCGGAAAAGACCGGATCATGGGTGAAGCAGCCGGTTCTGATAAGCGTTTTTCCTTCCGGATTGAAGGCTTCGGGAGGCGCATTCATGTCTTTGAAGGTGCCATTGATCTTTTGTCCTATGCATCGATCCGAAAGCGGAACGGAGAAGAATGGAATGAGGAAATGTTGCTTTCTCTGGGCGGAGTCTACGGAGGAGCGAATTCATCAAAACTCCCGGCAGCACTTGAACATTACCTGGAAAGTCATCCGGAAACAGAAGAAATCGTTCTCCGCCTGGATGATGATTCTGCCGGGAGAAACGCTGTAAGATCGATCAGCGGTGGGCTGAACAGAATGTATCGCATCCGGAATGAACCGCCGTCATACGGGAAGGATTACAACGATGAACTGATGATTCTGAGGACCATGAAGCAGGAAAGAGGAGATGAATTTGGAGGAAAAGAAGAAACGAAGTCCCGGTCGTAAGAGCCGGCAGGAGCAGATCCGGGAGATCACGGACCGGCTGGAAAAAGGGGTGAAGGAAGTCTTTGAGAGTGAGAAGTACCGGGAAATGCTCCGGTGCATGAGCAAATTTCACCATTATTCCCTAAATAACTGCCTGCTGATCGCCATGCAGTACCCTTCCGCTTCTCTCGTTGCGGGCTACCGGACCTGGCAGAAAGAATTGTAAATGGGAAAATAAAAATGTACAAAAAGTGGAAAATAAAAATGTACAGTTTTAACTGAGATGCTAGTCTGAATCCATGGAGGGTAGATTCATGGATAACAGACTGCTGACTCAACTGGAGATATTGAAATTGAGCGGAGAGAAGCCGAATTTCTCAAAGCTCGGAAGAGAATATGGGATCGATCGCAGGACGGTAAAAAGGTATTATGACGGCTATGCCGGAAAGCCTGCGACCAGGAATAAGCCAAGCAAGCTCGATCAATATGAAACCGTCATACGACAGAAGATGGAAATAAAAGGAGCGAGCATAAGAGGAGTATATGAATTCCTTCGTGACAAACATGGCGACGCTGTTGGTACGTACTCAAACTTCCGCAAATATGTATTAAGCCATGGTATGACGCCCAAGAGAATGGCCAAAGGGCATCCACGATTCGAGACTGTACCAGGACTCCAGGCGCAGGCGGACTGGAAAGAAGATCTTCAACTAACGAGCAGCCTGGGTGAAACAATCACTATACAGGTATTCGACTGATATGTCATAATTAATAATGTACAGAAGTTCTGGAATAAAAATGTACATTTGTTATCATCGATAGGTCTAGAAGGAGGCCTTGCGATGATCATCAAATCACCAATTATCACAGATCTAAGAATCGAACGACTGGAGGACTTGCACAAGTTAAAACCGATCATGGAAACATCAAATCTGAAGATCAACAAAAGTCAGATCGCCAGGGAACTTGGTGTAGATAGACGGACGGTTGGAAAGTATATTGAGGGATTCAGAAAGTCCAGTCACAGAACATCATCAAACTGTCTGACTCCTCATCTGGAAATCATCAGGGAATTACTTTCCGATGAAAATGAACAGAGGTTCTACTACCGGCGGGTATTGTGGCAGTATCTCTTAGATAATCATGGCTATTCCGGTTCATATTCGAATTTCTGTTACTATCTCAATGAGATCCCGGAATTTCGAAATTACTTCCGTAAACGGAGTCCAAACAAAACAGGCGCATATATCAGATATGAAACAGGAGCCGGAAAACAGGCTCAGCTGGACTGGAAAGAATCCATGAAGCTGCTTACGACGGACCAGGGATGGATCGAAGTGAATATCTTTGTTCTGATCCTTTCCTACTCTCGATATCGTGTTTACCGACTCTCGACGACGAGATCGCAGAACGTCTTGTTTTCTTTCCTGGATGATGCATTTCAGACCTTTGACGGTGTTCCGGAAGAGATCGTCACTGACAATATGAAGACCGTGATGGATGAAGCAAGAACGAAAGGATCAACTGGCAAAATTAACGTGAAATTTCAGCAGTTTGCTGATGATTACGGATTCCGGATCCAGCCGTGCATCGCAGCGACACCAAAGACAAAGGGAAAGGTGGAATCGCCAATGCGGATCCTTGATGAACTCAGGGCGTATAACGGAAAACTGAGTTATGTCGGTTTTGCGGATCTTCTTAGATGGATAAATGATCGTGAAAATGGGAAAGTCCATTCCGGAACAGGACGGATCCCGGTGATGTATCTGAAAAAAGAAAAGGATCTCCTACACCCCTTACCACCGGATAGCGTGAGAGATCCCTATCAGTTGATCGATCATAGAGTCCGTGTTGACAACGCAAGCCTCTTCCGATACAAAGGCTGCCAGTATTCCGTACCGCCGGAATATATTGGCAGGGACGTCATTTTGCAGATCTACGATGACCAGATCCACGTGTATTGTAACACGAGGCTCATCGCTCTGCACGATATTTCATCCATAAGGCTGAACTATCAGGAGAAACACTATTTCGCTCTGGCAGAGATGACACATTCCTTTGCGGAAGAAAACATTGTAGAAAGAGCCCGCGAAAATCTGAGGGCGATAGGAGCCGTATATGAATAACAGCATTCATCAACAGACGATGAACAACCTGAATGTCCTGAAATTAGGTCAGATGGGACTACATCTGGAGGAGATCGCGGGAAAGGTCGGTGCAGATGGGCTTTCTTTTACGGAAGGTCTACTGAAACTGACGAATTATGAGGTCGACTTCAAGGAAACATCTGCGGCACAGAGCACGATCCATGCGGCAGCTTTTCCATTCGTGAAAACGCTGAATGACTTTGATTTCAGCTTTCAGCCTTCGATCAGTGAAACACAGATCCGGGAGCTCGCTACCCTCGGGTTCATGGAAAAGGCTGAGAATATCGTATTTTTGGGTTCAAGTGGCGTCGGAAAGACACATCTGGCCACAGCGGTCGGGATTGAAGCTGCCCGGCATCATAACATCACTTACTTCATCAAATGCAATGATCTCCTGCAGCAGTTGAAGAAAGCGAAGCTGGAGAATCGGCTCGCATCGCGTCTGAAGCATTTCAATCATTACAAGCTTCTGATCATCGATGAGATCGGGTATCTGCCGATCGACAAGGAAGACTCTAATCTGTTCTTCCAGTTAGTCGACATGCGTTACGAAAAGAAGAGTACGATCTTCACGACGAACATCAACTTCGGGAACTGGGACAGCGTATTTTATGATGCTGTCGTTGCAGATGCGATCTTAAACCGCATTCTGCATCATGCCCATGTAGTAAATATTACTGGAAAATCATATCGGCTCAAAGACATATTGGTAGAATCTTCTGCCGGGGATAGTTGTACATAATTATTCCATAACTTTTTGTACATTTCTACTTGCTATTTAACATTCGACTACAAACTTGGCTATTCTAGATACTGCCAATTCACATATAAGAGAACAAGAACACAGCAGGAAGTGTTCGGCAGCCTCATACAGAGCTTCATCGCGACCGGAGGCGTTCCAAGAGAGATCCTTTTCGACAATATGAGGTCCATCGTCGATATAGTCGACGGCAAAAGACGGATCAACAGTAAAGCAAGACAATTTGCAAAAGACTTCGGTTTTAAGATAAAGCTCGCAAAGCCAAGGCACAGCTTTACCAAAGGAAAAGTTGAGACGATCAATAAATTCGTGGATTGGCTGCGTGTATACGAAGGCGAGTTCGAGACCGAAGATGACCTGAGGCTGGCCGTCGATCTGGCCGGCAGCATCGGCGTCAGCGTGGAGCTCTGCGGCGAGGCACCTCAAGCGGAGCGGCAGCGCGCTCTGCTGGGCGCGGCGATCCGGGAGTGTGCCGCCAACACCGTCAAGCACGCGGAGGGCGAC
>ONFC01000179.1 GCA_900317035.1 uncultured Eubacteriales bacterium | reverse complement strand
TCGTGTATGGTGCTTTTGAAGAGAAAAAAGGTGAAGTCAGATCGTATCTTCTGAAGAATAGTAAGACCAATCTGGTGGATGTTTTTCAGAACCGGGCGGATGCGCCCAAAGACGCAAAGGAGTGCTCTCTGGACTACGAAGTCATTGGAGAGGGAAGGATCGCAGGGGTCCCGGTATCGCTTCTTTCGATCGATCTTCACACGGGGCGGTCTCATCAGATCCGTGCCCAGCTCTCGTCGATCGGACATCCGATCGTCGGAGACCGTAAATACGGGAAAGGACCGAACCGGTTTTCCGGGGATATCCTTCTTCAGTCCTACCATCTTGAGGTGGACCATCCCGTGACGCATGAGAGAATGGTATTTGAGATACCGCTCTCCGGTGAAGAACCCTGGAATCAATTTGCAAAGGAGTGAGGTAATGGCGGAAGAATTTGTAATCACGAAAGAACAAAGAGATGAAAACCAAAAGAAGATCACGGACCTTCTTTTATCAACCAAGCGTCCCGGCATGGAGCGGCTCGTTGAGTGGATCGTAACGAAGACGGACTTTTTCACCGCTCCGGCATCTACGAAATATCACTTGAACTGTGAAGGAGGACTGGCGCTTCACAGCCTTCACGTGTATCAGCGCCTTTCCGAGAAAGTGGCAGCGGGACTTATTAAAATCGAGCAGGATACAGTGATCATCACATCGCTCCTGCATGACCTGTGTAAAGTGAATTTTTATGTAAAAGAAATTAAAAACGTAAAGGAGGGTACCAAGATCAACCAGTACGGCAAGGAAGTTGCCAACTGGGTAGAAAAAGAAGTGTGGGGGATCAAGGATTCTTTCCCGGTAGGCCACGGAGAGAAATCCTGCTGGTATATCCAGAACTTTATCCGCCTCAAAGCGGAAGAATATGCCATGATCCGGCTGCACATGGGACCGGATAAGAACACTTACCCGGATCCGTTTTCCGAGACAGCAAAGATTTATCCATCAGTAGTGGCCATTTTTACATCAGACATCGAATCGGCATACATTTTGGAGGAAAAACAATGATCTATTACGTGGACCAGAATACGAAATCCCAGGGCTGCGGTACGAAGGACCATCCGTTCCTTACGATCTCCGCAGCGGCGAAAGTCGCAAAACCGGGTGACGAAGTGCTCGTTATGCCGGGCGTATATCGCGAATATGTCGATCCTGCGAATGCGGGAACAGAGGATGCCCGCATCACATACCGTTCGGTAGAACCGCTGAAAGCTGTGATCACCGGCGCCGAGATCGTAAAAGGCTGGGAAAAATATAAAGGAAAGACCTGGAAGGTCGAGATCGATAACGGGATCTTCGGATCTTATAACCCATACGATACAAGGATCGGCGGCGACTGGTATTTCTGGCACCGTCATCCGCATACAGGATGTGTCTATATCAATGATGTCGCACTCTATGAGGCGGACACACTGGAAGACTGCTTAAAGGGCGAGAAGGATCCCGCTTCCTGGGAACCGGAAAACTCCACACGTAAGTGGTACTGTGAGCAGAAAGACGGAAAGACCGTAATCTACGCCAACTTCCAGGGCAAAGATCCGAATAAGGCCAAGGTCGAGATCAACGTCAGAAGAAACTGCTTCTTCCCGAGTAAGACCGGTGTCGGATATATCACTCTTTCCGGATTTACCGTGAACAAGGCAGCTACCACATGGGCGCCGCCGGCGGCATTCCAGGATGGTATGATCGGCCCGCACTGGAGTAAGGGGTGGATCATCGAGGACTGTGAAGTCTCCCATAGCCGCTGCTGCGGTATCTCTCTGGGTAAGTATCTCGATCCGGAGAATGATCACTACTTCACAAAATACAGAGTGAAGAGCCCGACACAGATGGAGCGTGACGCTGTCTGCCGCGGCCAGTATCACGGATGGCTTAAGGAAAACATCGGATCGCATATCGTCCGCCGCTGCCATATCCATCACTGTGAGCAGACCGGTATTGTCGGACGTATGGGCTGCGTTTTCTCGATCATCGAGGACAACCATATCCATAACATCAATAACATGATGGAAGTAGGCGGCGCGGAGATTGCAGGTATCAAGCTTCATGCAGCGATCGATGTCGTGATGAGAAGAAATCATATCCACCACTGCACGATGGGTATCTGGTGCGACTGGCAGGCACAGGGTACGATCCTGTCTCAGAATCTTCTGCATGACAACCATACCCCGGCGTTTGCAAAGCGCATCCGTGGTACGATCATGAGCCAGGATATCTTTGTCGAAGTCAGTCATGGTCCGACGCTCATCGATAATAATGTCATGCTGAGTAAAGCATCCCTCCGTCTCGCAACCGAAGGTGCGGCGGTCGTTAATAACCTGATCTGCGGCACGTTCCAGGCGATCGGTGAAGGAACGGACGAATTCGTATCCGGTAAGAATCAGCCAAGATATACGCCATATCACTTCCACCACAGAACGGAAGTTATGGGCTTTATGAGTATCCTTCACGGAGATGACCGTATCTACAACAACATTTTCATTCAGAAGTGGCCGATCGAGGAGTGTCCTGCGGATGAGGATCCGAGATTCTTCGATAAGCAGGAAGCCGGCACTTTCATCTTTGATGAATATCCGACATACCAGGAGTGGATCGATTCCTTCCATCTGAATGAGCCGATGGCCTATGAGCATAAGATCATGGAGAAACATTTCCAGCATCTGCCGGTATGGATCGACAGCAACGTCTATTTCAATGGCGCAAAGCCGTGGAAAAAGGAGCAGAATAAGCTTGTCGTCAAGAGATTTAAGGCAACTGCGGATGTTGTCGAGAGAAACGGCAAGTATGTCCTGGTCACCAATGTTTTCGGTAAGGTCAGGGATTTCCCTGTAGGTATCATCAACACGGATTACATCCAGATCAGGGAAATCTGCAGGAATAATATAAGAAGAGGCGGTTTTCATAAGAAAGCTGTCTCTTTTTGACTAAATATTAAGATTGAATGACATACTAAATATAATAAAATTTAAACGAAAGGAAATATTCATGGAAGAAAGAAAAGAAAGAATTTTTGAGTTTATAAAAGATAAAGACTATACTCCAATGAAAGCAAAAGAAATTGCTCTTTTATTAGGAGTGCCTAAAAATGATTATAATGATTTCTTAAATATATTAAAACAATTAGAAGATGAATATAAGATAAGAAAAAACAGAAAAAATAGATATATACTTGTAGAAGAAAAATACTATGAAGGTTATTATAGAAAAAATCAAAAAGGTTTTGGATTTGTAAAAATAGATGAAGAAGAAGTTTATATTTCGAAAGATAATTCGTTAAATGCTCTAAATGAAGATAAAGTTTTAATTGCAAATGTTTTAGATAAAATAAAAAATTCACAAAAAAGGAATAGTTTTGAGAATACAAATTTTCTGAATATGAGAGAGCAAGC
>ONFC01000121.1 GCA_900317035.1 uncultured Eubacteriales bacterium | reverse complement strand
TGTCATATTATAAAGAACAGGGAATTAAAGCTATCGCGATCGATGCGTCCCATAAAAAAGGACTGGACAAGCTTCGAGCGATGGCGGTGGATGCCTGTTCCGATATTCTTGCAAAATCGGAGGCAAAAGGTCGAATCGGCCGTCCTGTTCGCGCAATGGTCGTCGGTGTTCCGAACTCCGGTAAGTCCACGCTGATCAATGGCCTCTGTAATAGAAAGATCGCCGTTACCGGAGACATGCCCGGTGTTACCCGTGACTTTAAATGGGCGAGAACAGATGGACAGTTAGAACTGATGGATATGCCGGGTGTTCTATGGCCGCGACTCGGAACGCCGAGAAATCAGCTTGTCCTTACACTGACCGGTGCCGTTAAGGTTGAAGTTGTTGATGTTGTGGAAGTTGCTTTTGCCGGCATGAAACTGATCGAAAAGCTCTATCCGGATGACTTCTATGCCAGATATAAACTGGCTCCATATGGCTCAGATGAGTATATCGAGGATGATTATGAGCGCTTCGAAGAAGCCGCCAGAAAGATGGGATGTATTCTTTCGGGTGGAAGGATCAATGATGAGCGTTTCGCGAAACTTCTGATCGATGATTTCCGGAGCATCCGTATCGCCAGGATCTCACTTGAGACTCCGAGTCAGCCTGAGTAAGGAGATAATCTATGACACGCGAAGAGAAAATGAAAGAGAAATTCGAGGTAATGTCTGCATTTGAAAAAGAATGCGCGGAAGAAGGATTACCTGTCTGCTGCGGTATTGACGAGGCGGGAAGAGGCCCACTGGCAGGTCCCGTAGTAGCTGCAGCCTGCATTCTTGATCCGGAAAAACCGATATACGGACTGGATGATTCTAAGAAATTATCTCCGAAGAGAAGAGATGCTCTTTACGATGAGATCGTAGCAAATGCAAAGGCGTTCTGCGTGATCCGTGTAGAACCTGCGGATATCGACCGTATCAATATTCTGGAAGCTACTAAAAGCGCCATGCGGCTTGCTGTTTCCGGACTTTCAATTAAGCCGGATGTCCTTCTGATCGATGCCGTAAATCTTTCAGGTACAGGTATTCCGGTAAAACCAATCATCAAAGGAGATGCGAAATCGAATTCAATCGCAGCGGCATCTATCCTAGCGAAGGTCTCCCGAGACAGGATCATGGAGGAATATGATAAAGAATATCCCGGATATGGATTTGCCCAGCATAAAGGCTATGGCACAGCGGCACATTATGCTGCGATCCATGAACTCGGGATCTCGCCGATTCATCGTTTGAGTTTTCTTAAGAAAATGCACTAGTTTCGAGAAAATAGAAGTTCTGCAAGAAAAACAAGCGATCGTTGTCAAGGAGGTCATTGTGACGAGAAATCAAGATGTCGGCAGGATGTCTGAGGATTTTGTCGCAGGGTTTCTGGAAAGGCGTGGAGCGAAGATCCTTGCCAGAAACTACTCGGTTCATAATGTTGGGGAGATCGATATAATCTGTGCTTATAAAGAGAAGATCCTGGTGATCGAAGTGAAGTCCAGGGATTACCGAACGAGGTATGGGACACCGGAAGAAGCCGTGACGAAGAGTAAACAGCAGAAAATCATGAGGACAACGCTGGAATACTGCAAACAGAATCACGTCGCTCTGGAGCGTGTATCCTACTTCGTTGCCGGAGTGATCCACGATGTTTCCGGGAATATAGAGGACGTGAAATTCACACCATTTTTCTGATCCGTTTGTTAAAATGCACTTGAAGAACCCGTGAAAACGGGTTCTTTTGTATATTTCATCGAATTTTATCTGTAATATTGCAAGTCGCTTGCCAAAATCTTTCATTTATAACATAATATCTTAGGTTATTAACTAGAATGGTTTTGCGAAAATGCAAGACGGAAGATATCAAGTTTCTTTTCTAGTGACTTTAGAACACAATTCTATGTAACGGCAAGGAGGCCATGTCATGAAGACTTATCTTGAACTGAGCAAATCAGAGCTTAAGGACACGCTCAAGATCCTGGAAATGCGTTATAACGAGCTTAAATCGCGCAATCTGGCTCTGGATATGACACGAGGTAAGCCGAGTCCGGATCAGCTCGATCTGACTAACGATATGCCGACACTTCTGGATACGAATAATCTGAAAGCTGAGGATGGCTCTGACTGCCGTAACTATGGCGTTCCTTTCGGTCTGAAAGAGTCCAGAAACCTTTTCGGTGAGATCCTCGGGATCGATCCGGAACTCGTTACTGTCGGTAATAACTCCAGCCTGCAGCTGATGTATGATACGCTTTCCCGCTCCCTGATCTTCGGTGAGCTCGGTGGAGACAAGCCGTGGGGACAGATCGAGAACCGTAAGTGGCTGTGCCCTGTACCGGGTTATGACAGACATTTCCTGGTTACGGAGACACTTGGTTTTGAACTGATTCCGGTTCCGCTGAATGAAGATGGCCCGGATATGGATATGGTCGAGAAGCTCGTTGCTGAGGATGCTTCCATTCTCGGTATGTGGGCAATGCCGCTTTACAGTAATCCGGATGGATATATCTATTCCGAGGAAGTCTGCAAGCGTCTGGCTTCCATGAAGACTGCTGCTCCTGATTTCCGTATCCTTTGGGATAATGCTTATGTTGTACATCACCTCTATGACGATGTTTCCAGACAGGGAACACTGCCGGATATTCTGAAGCTTTGCCGTGAGGCTGGTAACCCGAACCGCGTATATGAGTTTGCTTCCACAAGTAA
Organism: uncultured Eubacteriales bacterium; assembly: GCA_900317035.1. Classification (GTDB taxonomy): domain Bacteria; phylum Bacillota; class Clostridia; order Saccharofermentanales; family Saccharofermentanaceae; genus Scatonaster. The sequence goes on along the minus strand of ONFC01000121.1, from coordinate 8,450 downwards.
GATCACATTTGCAGGTTCCGGTATTGCCTGCATGGCTGCTAATGAAGAGAATACGACCCGTGCAAGAAAGTATCTCGGAGTTCAGTCCATCGGACCGAACAAGATCGTGCAGCTGATGCATGCGAAATATATTCCGAACCTCGAGGCTGTGAAGAAGGTCATGTCCAAGCAGGCAGATATCCTTCGCCCGAAGTTTGAGATGGTCCTTAAGGTCCTCGATGACGAGTTTATGGGAAGCGGTATCGCACACTGGAACTCTCCTCTGGGCGGTTATTTCGTATCTGTATATCTTTATAATGGTACTGCGAAGGAAACGGTTCGTCTGGCAAAGGAGTGCGGTGTTGCATTTACACCTGCCGGAGCAACCTATCCTTATAAGAAGGACCCGAATGACAGTAACCTTCGTATCGCACCGAGCTTCCCGAAGGTAGAAGATATCGAAACAGCCGTTACAGTTTTCGCTGTTTGTGCTAAACTAGCAGCTGTAAGAAAACTTTTGGAGGAGTAAGACATGAAGGATATCTACGAAAGTCCGCTGAATTCCCGTTATTCCAGTAAGGAAATGAAGGCGATCTTCTCGCCGGATCATAAGTTTAAGACATGGAGACAGCTCTGGATCTACTTAGCTTCCTGTGAAAAAGAACTTGGCCTGAACATTACCGATGAACAGATCGCTGAGCTTGAGGCCAGCAAAGACGATATCAACTATGATGTGGCTGCAAGAGAAGAGAAACTCGTCCGTCACGACGTTATGGCGCATGTCCATGCGTATGGTGAGCAGTGCCCGAAGGCAAAGGGTATCATCCACTTGGGCGCTACATCCTGCTATGTTGGTGATAACACAGATATCCTTCTGATGAGAGAAGCTCTGATCCTTACCCGTAAGAGACTTCTCGCAGTTATCGAGAAACTCGCAAAGTTCGCAGAAGAGTACAAGGCTATGCCTACGCTCGGTTTTACACACTTCCAGCCGGCGCAGCTCGTTACCGTAGGTAAGCGTGCGACACTGTGGCTCCAGGATCTTCTGATTGATCTGGATGAACTGGATTACACACTTTCCTGCCTGAAACCTCTCGGCTGCAAGGGTACAACAGGTACACAGGCAAGCTTCCTGGATCTTTTCCAGGGAGATCACGATAAGGTCGAGAAACTCGATCAGATGATCGCAGAGAAGATGGGCTTTGAGTCTTCCATCTCTGTATCCGGTCAGACCTACACGAGAAAACTCGATGCGAAAGTACTGAATACTCTTTCCGGTATCGCAACTTCCGCTCATAAGTTCAGTAATGATATCCGTCTTCTCCAGCACCTGAAGGAGATCGAGGAGCCTTTCGAGAAGACACAGATCGGTTCTTCTGCAATGGCGTATAAGAGAAACCCGATGAGATCCGAGCGTATCTGCTCGCTGTCCCGCTATGTCATCGCTAACGCTCTGAATCCTGCAATGACTGCATCCGAGCAGTGGTTCGAGAGAACTCTGGATGACTCTGCAAACAAGCGCATCTCCGTACCGGAAGCATTCCTCGCAGTGGACGCTATCCTGAGCATCTATCTCAATGTTGCCTCCGGCCTGGTTGTTTACCCGAAGATGATCCATAACCACATCATGAATGAACTGCCGTTCATGGCTACTGAAAACATCATGATGGAAGCTGTAAAGCGCGGCGGTGACCGCCAGGAGCTTCATGAGAAGATCCGTGTACACTCTATGGCAGCAGGTAAGGTCGTTAAGGAAGAAGGCCTTCCGAATGATCTTCTGACACGTATTGCCGAGGACCCGGCATTTGGACTTGATAAGGATTCTCTGGATACTCTTCTTGATCCGAAGCTCTATATCGGAAGATGCCCGGAGCAGGTCACATCTTTCCTGAAAAACGATGTGGAACCGGTCCTGAAGCTGTATGCTTCCGAGCTTGATATCGAAGAACCGGAGCTGAATGTTTGATCCTTTGCGAAAAGGACCTGTAAGGAAATACTATGAGCATTTATTTTGACAATAGTGCCACTACGAAGCCACTTCCCGAAGTGGCTCGTTTGGTCTATGAAACCCTAAGCGGTGAGGAGTCTTTCGGAAACCCGGGATCTCTTCACCGTCTTGGCGTGCTTGCAGAAAGAGACTTAAACGAGAGCGCGGATAAAATCAGTAAACTTCTGTCCTGTAAGAAAGAAGAACTGTTCTTTACCTCTTGTGGTTCCGAGTCAGTCAATACCTCGATCATGGGCTATGTTCATCAGAACCCGAGAGCAGGAAAGAAGATCATCTCCACCAGAACCGAGCACAAGGCATCTTTGGAATCTCTTGCACGCTTGGAAAAAGAAGGGTACGAGATCTGCTATCTTCCGGTACTATCTGACGGTAAACCGGATCTTGATGCTCTGGAAAAAGAACTTGACGGAAACACCGCGCTTCTTGCTTTTACGCACGTGAATAATGAATCCGGAAGTATTCTCCCGCTTGCAGAAATCGTTGCGATCCGAAACAAAAAGAACAGAAATACGAAGATCCATCTCGATTGTGTACAGTCTCTTGGTAAACTTCCGATCTCGCTTTCCCGCATGGGTGTGGATATGGCCTCGTTTTCGGGCCATAAGATCCATGCGCTGAAAGGTTTCGGTCTTCTTTATATTAAGTCCGGAGTCCGTGTACAGCCCTTGATCATCGGCGGCGGCCAGCAGAAGGGAATGAGATCCGGGACGCAGAGCCCATATCTTGCCAGTGCTTTTGCATTAGCTCTAGAAAAAGCGGTAGAGAACATTGATGAGAATCTTGTGAAGATGACGGAGCTTCGTGACCAGTTCGCATCGAAGCTGCAGGAACTTGGTGCGACTATCTTATCTCCGGGAGATGCACTTCCTTACGTATTAAATGTATCTTTTCCGTCTTTTCAGTCCGAAACCATGTTACACTGTTTAGAGGAAAAAGAGATCTATGTGTCGACTGTTTCGGCATGTTCCAGTAAATCAAAGGCTGTAAGCTATGTGCTTTCCGAGATGGGAGTCAAGCGGGAGATCGCGCAGAATGCCGTCCGATTCAGCTTCAGCAGGTTTAACACGAAAGAAGAAATGGATACGGCGATCGCTGCGATCCACGAGATCTATGAGAAATATAAAGTTTAACAGGAGAAATAAATGAGCAATTCTTATCGGACAATTATTTTGGCCAGAATGGGTGAGATCGCACTGAAGGGATTGAACCGCGGTAAGTTTGAGCGCCAGCTTATGGATAATATGCGCTGGAGATTAAAGGAATACGGTGCTTTTTCCATCGTACAGAGCCAGTCCCGTATCTGGATTGAGCCGAAGGATGTAAATCCGGACGTTCTGGAAGATAAAGAAACAGCGGAACTGGTACTTAATGCCGTTACTCAGGTCTTCGGCCTGGTTTCCGCAAGTCTCGTGCGCAAGTTCTCCGGTGATATGGAGACCATCAAGGAACAGGCGTTAAAGCTTACGGAAGATATCCTTGCCGAGCACGATTATAAGACATTCAAGGTCGAGAGCAAGCGTGGAGATAAGCGTTTCCCGCTCGCATCTCCGGAGATCTGTGCCAGAGAAGAGATGTATGTATATAGTGAAAAGGTCGAGGGCCATAGAGGACTTCCGGTCGGCACGGCAGGGAAGGGCATGCTCCTTCTTTCCGGCGGTATCGACAGCCCGGTTGCCGGTTATATGATGGCTTCCCGCGGTATGCAGCTCGAAGCGATCTATTTCCATTCCTACCCGTACACGAGTGAACGTGCACTTGAAAAGGTCAAGGATCTGGCACGTATCGTATCCCAGTATTCCGGAACGATCCTGCTGCATGTATGTAATTTCACGGATATCCAGCTGAATCTGTATAAGAACAGTCCGCAGGATATGCTGACGATCACGATGAGACGAATCATGTTCGAGATCGCGGAAGAACTTGCGAATAAACAGGGCTGTAAGTGCCTGATCACCGGTGAATCTTTAGGTCAGGTCGCAAGTCAGACTATTGAAGCGATCCAGATCACGAATGAAGTCGTAAAGACTATGCCTGTCTTCCGTCCGCTGATTGGTCTGGATAAGGAAGAGACCTGTAATATTTCCCGCCGTATAGGTGCTTTTGAGACATCTATCCTTCCTTATGAAGACTGCTGCACTGTCTTTGTTGCGAAGCATCCGAAGACTCATCCGCAGAAGAAACACATCGTGGAAGCGGAAGCAAACCTCGATATCGAAGCACTGGTGAAGCAGGGTGTGGAAGGCATCGAGACCTATAAGATCGAGCGTACATCCAAGAACTGATTCGTGTTCTTGTCGCGAAAGGAGCAGTTTATGCGTATCGGTAAACTTACTAACGAAGAACTGAAAGAGATCGTTCTTTCGCGCCTTCCGAAGCTCTCGGAAAGGACCCTGATCGGAGCAAATATCGGAGCTGACTGTGCCTGGCTCGATCTTGGAGACAAGCTTCTTGTCACATCTTCAGATCCTATTACCGCCGGCGGTATGCAGTCCGGCGCTCTTTCTATACATGTTTCCTGTAATGATATCGCGGCCTGCGGTATCCGTCCGTCGGCGATCCTTACTGTCTTGATCGCCCCTCCGGACTGTACCAAAGAAGACGTTATCCATATCGTGGAGCAGGCTTCTTCTACGGCAAAAGCACTTGGCGTCGATATCGTAGGCGGCCATACGGAAGTAAGCGATAGCGTAAACCGTTTTATCGTGATCACCACTGCATTTGGTATCGCGGATAAGAATTCTCCGGTTCCGAGCGGTGTGGCGATGCCGGGAGATGCTTTGATCATGACGAAGACAGCCGGTATCGAGGGTACCTGGATCGCTTCTATGGAGCATGAAGACCGGCTTTCCGGAAAAGTCGCAGATGTTCTTATCGCGGAAGCAAAGACATTTATCCATAAGATCAGTGTTGTCGAAGATGGTGTTACTGCATGTTCCGTCACGGATAAAGAGGGAAGAGTGAACTCCAGAGGGATCGCTTATAGCGCGACGCATCTGATGCACGATGTTACTGAGGGCGGTGTTCTTGGTGCTGCATATGAGATGGCAGACTTTTCCGGTATCGGTGTTTCTGTCGATCTTTCAAAAGTGCCGGTCGCTCCCTGTACAAAAGCGATCTGTGATGCAATGGATATCGATCCGTACCGACTGATCTCTTCCGGCTCGATCCTGGTTGCTACAAATGAGCCCGAAAAGACGCTCGAAGCGATGGAGAAGAAGGGCATTCCCGCTTGTGTGATCGGTGCTTTTACCGAAAACGAGTTTCATCTTACCGATGTAAATGGGAAAGAAATCAAATTTCTTCCTCCACAAACGGACGAACTCTATAAGATGTGAAAGCTGGCATGATGTATGTATTTGCGTAATGGCGTCATGAAATTTCTGAGAGTGAAGAATGTACTGCTGTTTATCGCTGGCGTTTTCTTCCTTTTTGCCGGAATTTACCTTATCTCTGATCTTCTGATCTACTATAGAAATGATCTGGACACGGCACTTCATGCGAAATCCATGCCAGGTGCGATCGACTTGGCGATCATGGGAACGGCTTTTGTCCTGATCGTTTTTCTTTCCAGAAAACTGATGGGTGATGCCCGTTTTTATTCGAGCTATTTTGAGGGATCCCTCTACGGCCGGATCTCTTTTAGTGATCTTGCAAAAGCATCCGGAAAACCTGTGTTTTTCGTGACTCTGGAACTTTTCTTCTTCCGCTTTATATACATGAAGAAGTATTCCTTTGTGTCCGATGAAGACCATAAAGTGATCGAACTCTTCAGTAAGAAAACTCTCTGTGAATGTAAAAACTGTGGCGCTCCGGTAGAGAAGAAGGATTATTTTGCCGGAGTATGTAATTACTGCGGCAGTTCAGATGTTTTTGCCAAGGTCCTCGCCGGAGACCGCTTTTATAGCATTTCCAGTGACGTAAAGAAAGGTCATAATCGTCCGGCTTTTTATGAGGGTAAAAACCTGGATCTGAAGAAGAAACTTTTCCTGGTTCTTTTGGTTGTTGGTCTTGGAGTAGTTGCTATCTGCGGATTTATGATCGCAGACAGTCTTTCTAATTACAATAACAAAGAGTACATCAGAAAGCAGATCTTTGATTCCAGCAATAATATATTGTCCGTAAATGCAGTTCATACAGAACTGATTAAACTTATCCTTTTTGCCTCTGTCCTGATCATCATTCTCATCGTGCTTGCACTAAGAAGGCTTTATAAGTTCTTCTTTGTTTCTGAGGCGGAATCCTGTGCGATATTCTTCTCGAAGTCTGAGCATCCGTTTATACCGACAGAAGAGATCCCGTCTATTAAGGCAAAGGGAAAAGGGAAGCTGCGTCGTGTAAGAGGAGCCCTGAAAAACGGATATCTTTCCAACTGTACGCTCGAAGTACATGACGGACAGATGGATGTAGCCCTTGCGAAAAAGATCGTCAAAGATACCTGCCCCTCCTGTGCATCGCCGATCACCGGTGCAGTAGATGAGGACTACACCTGTCAAGTATGCGGAAATAGAATAATGGGCGTACTCGAGAAAGAATAAGATATAAATGAGCCGGATGAAAAAGATTTCGACACGCCTCCGCAGGACGAAGTCCGAGGACAAGCGCGAGAAACTTTTTCTTCGGCTCTTTCATTTGATTTTTGTGCAGATTCACTCTGTTTTTCTCTTTACGATAGGGGATTATTTCGGTATGATATTAGGGTAATTTTGTATCACATTGTTGGAGGTATCCCATGTTTGAACATATCAAAGCGGAAGATCCTGAGGTATTTCAGGCGATAACACAGGAAGTGGAGCGTCAGCGCAATAAGATCGAGCTGATCGCATCTGAGAACTTTGTAACAGAAGCTGTTCTTGAGGCAGCTGGTTCTCCTTTAACGAACAAGTACGCTGAGGGATACCCGGGAAAGAGATATTACGGCGGATGCGAGTATGTTGATATCGTTGAGTCCTTGGCTATCGAAAGAGCAAAGAAACTTTTCGGTGCGGAGCATGTAAACGTTCAGCCGCACTCCGGTGCTCAGGCAAATACNNACGATCCTCGGTATGGATCTTTCTCATGGCGGCCACCTCACACATGGTATGAAACTCAATGTTTCCGGCCGTACATATCACTCCGAGTTCTATCAGGTAGATCCTGAGACACAGACACTGAACTATGATGCAATCATGGAGCAGGCTAAGGCTGTTAAGCCGAAGGTCATCGTTGCAGGTGCTTCCGCTTATCCGAGAATCATCGACTTTAAGAAGTTCCGTGAGATCGCGGATGCTGTTGGTGCATACCTCTTCGTAGATATGGCTCACATCGCAGGTCTTGTAGCTGCAGGACTTCACCCGAACCCGGTTCCGTATGCTGATTTCGTAACAACAACCACCCACAAGACACTGAGAGGACCGCGTGGCGGTATCATCATGTGCAAAGAAGAATATGCGAAGAAGATCGACTCCGCAGTATTCCCGGGCCAGCAGGGCGGACCTCTGATGCACATCATCGCTGCAAAGGCAGTTGCTTTTAAAGAAGCTCTTTCTGATGAGTTCCGTGCTTATCAGGGACAGATCATCAAGAATGCTGCAGCTCTGGCTGACGGCCTGATGAAGAGAGGCGTTAACCTCGTTTCCGGCGGTACAGAGAACCACCTGATGCTTATTGACCTTCGTGGCACAGGCGTTACTGGTAAAGAACTCCAGCTCCGTCTGGATGATGTCAACATCACAGCAAATAAGAACACCATTCCTTTCGATCCGGAAAAGCCGTTCGTAACATCCGGTGTTCGTGTCGGTACAGCTGCTGTTTCCGCTCGCGGAATGAAAGAAGAGGATATGGATGTTATCGCTGACTGCATCGCGAAGTCCATCTTCTCCTTCGAGGAATCCAAAGAAGACATCAAGGCTGCTGTTGCCGGCTTGACATCTAAGTATCCGCTCTATCCGGATATGAAGTACTAATATTCTTTCCGAAAAACTGCGGGATACCGCATGGAAAGACAATGAGGAACGATTAAAATGGGCGTCAATGAGGAATACAAAAAGAGAGAACCTTTAGCATTCCGCATGGCGCCTCGTTCTTTGTCTGAATATATCGGCCAGGAGCATATCCTTGGCGAGGGAAAAATGCTTAGAAGGATGATCGAGGCAGACCGTCTGTCCTCCATCATCCTTTTTGGCCCTCCGGGCACAGGTAAGACGGCACTAGCCCGCCTCATCGCCCATACGACATCTGCTAAATTCGAGCGTATCAATGCTGTTACGGCAGGCGTTTCTGATATCAAACGTATCGTGGAAGATGCGAAGAATCCGATCCTGACACCGAACGGCAGGGTAGTGCTTTTCGTAGATGAGATCCATCGTTTCAATAAAATGCAGCAGGATGCGCTTCTTCCGCACGTCGAGGACGGAACGGTCATTCTGATCGGCGCGACCACGGAGAATCCTTTCTTTGAGGTCAATAAAGCCCTGATCTCAAGATC
>ONFC01000183.1 GCA_900317035.1 uncultured Eubacteriales bacterium | reverse complement strand
GCTCTGCTGAAGCGCCTTCGCCGCGCAGAGGGACAGATCCGCGGGATCGAGAGCATGATCGAGGAAGATGCGTACTGCCCGGATATCCTTACACAGGTAGCGGCAGTGACCGCGGCGCTCAACAGCTTCAATAAGGAGCTGATGGCGTGCCATATGAGGACCTGCGTAGCCGACGACATCCGCGCCGGCAAGGATGAGGCGATCGATGAGTTCGTCAAGGTTATGCAGAAATTGATGAAGTAACCGGGTCATGCAGAAACTGATGAAACAATAACCACTTCGGGCGATGTTGCACGATGCGGAAAGCCCGGATAGAAAGAGTAAGAAGATGCAGCAGTTTAAAGTAACAGGAATGAGTTGCGCGGCGTGTTCCGCGCGCGTGGAGAAAGCGGTCGGCTCTGTGCCGGGCGTGACTTCTGTTGCCGTGAGCCTGCTGACGAATTCCATGGGTGTCGAGGGCGATGCTTCACCAGATGCGATCATCGAAGCGGTCGAGAAAGCCGGATACGGCGCCAGCCTGAAATCTTCCGGCTCCGCTTCTTCGGCTTCCTCCGATTCCTCCCGAAAAGCACCCGCTCCTGATGATTCCGATTTTCTGAAAGACCGCGAGACCCCGAAGCTCGTCCGCCGTCTGATCCTGTCGGCCGGGTTCCTGCTCATCCTCATGTATGTGTCGATGGGACACAATATGTGGAACTTCCCACTGCCGTCGTACTTCGACCATAACCACCTTGGCCTCACGCTCACCCAGATGCTGCTGGCCCTGATCGTCATGATCATCAACAGAAAGTTCTTCAGTAGCGGCACGAAGTCGCTGCTTCACGGCGCGCCGAACATGGACACGCTAGTCGCGCTCGGCTCGGGTGTGTCTTTCCTGTGGAGCCTTTTCGTGTTCTTCAGAATGTGCGGCATGATCACGAATGGTGCTGCGAATTCCGAGCTTCACGAGCTCTATCACAACCAGCTTTATTTCGAATCCGCCGCGATGATCCCTGCACTGATCACTGTCGGAAAGACGCTCGAATCCCTGAGTAAAGGCCGCACCACGAATGCCCTGAAATCCCTGATGGATCTTGCGCCGAAGACCGCGCGCGTGCTGCGTCCCGACACGGATTCAGCGGAGATGACCATCCCGGTCGAAGAGGTCGTTGTAGGCGACATTTTCATAGTCAAGCCCGGCGAGTCTATCCCGGTCGACGGTGTGGTGATCGAGGGTGAGTCCGCGGTCGATGAATCCGCGCTGACCGGTGAGTCGGTCCCTGTAGATAAGGCGCCCGGCGACAAGGTGAGCGCCGCGACGATCAACCGCTCCGGCTACATGAAGTGCCGCGCCACGAGAGTCGGCGAGGATACGACACTTTCGCAGATCATTAAGATGGTGTCGGATGCTTCCGCGACAAAAGCACCGATCGCCCGTATCGCAGATAAGGTCTCGGGTATCTTCGTCCCGGCTGTCATTGGCATCGCGGTCCTGGTTACCGCCGCCTGGCTGATCGCGGGAAAAGAAGTGAGCTTTGCCCTCGCAAGAGGTATCTCTGTATTGGTTATTTCATGCCCCTGTGCGCTCGGGCTTGCTACCCCTGTTGCCATCATGGTCGGCAACGGTCTCGGTGCGAAGAACGGTGTGCTCTTTAAGACGAGCGAGGCACTCGAAACTCTCGGAAAAGCAACGGTCGTGGCTCTTGATAAGACGGGTACGATCACCTCGGGTGAACCCCGTGTGACATCGATCCTACCGGTGGAAGGCGTAAGCAGAGATGAACTTCTCCGCAAAGCATATGCACTTGAGAAAAGGAGCGAACACCCGCTGGCAAAAGCGATCGTTGCAGAGATAGAAGGTGCGGCAGATGAGAAGTCTGACGCAGGCTCACTCGACTCGACTGATACTTCCGCCTGTGCCGCCGGAAATTGTGATCTCTTCATGATAGAGAACTTTTCCATCCATTCCGGAAATGGACTGGAGGGCTCGATCGGCGGCAAGCTTGTTCACGGCGGAAGCGGCAAGTACATCCGTACGTTTGCTTCTTTCCCGAAGAAAATTGCGGAAGCAGAAAAGAAGGCCGCGAACTCCGGCGAGACGCCGCTTTTCTTCGAAGAAGCCGGCAAGCTCCTCGGCATGATCACGGTTGCAGATACAATGAAAGAAGATTCATCTGAGGGAATAAGACAACTGAGAAATCTGGGCCTTACGGTCGTCATGCTGACTGGTGATAACGAGCGCACCGCCCAGGCGATCGGCGATAAAGCAGAAGTGGATAAGGTCATTGCCGGCGTTCTTCCGGATGAGAAAGGCGCGGCCATCCAGACCCTTCAAAACGAAGGAAAGAATAAGGTCATCATGGTCGGAGACGGCATCAATGACGCACCCGCGCTGACAACTGCGGACACCGGTGTCGCCATCGGCGCCGGCACGGACGTCGCAATCGACAGTGCCGACGTCGTTCTCATGAACAGTTCCCTGACAGATGTCGCTGCAGCGATCCGCTTGAGCCGGAAGACAGTCCGGAACATCCACGAGAACCTCTTCTGGGCATTCTTCTATAACGCGATCTGCATCCCCATCGCGGCGGGTGTACTGTCCTGGAAGATGAACCCCATGATCGGCGCCGCCGCGATGAGCATCAGCAGCTTCACTGTCTGCATGAATGCACTGCGCCTGAATCTTTTCAATATGCGGGACAGTTCGCACGACAAGCCTCTTCACGGAACCGCCGCCCCGGCGCCGGCCCCCGAAGAAATAACTATTGATCCTGAAAAAGAGAAAAGGAGTACCACCATGAAAAAGACACTTAAGATCGACGGTATGATGTGCGGCCATTGCGAAACGACCGTAAAGAAAGCACTGGAAGCGCTGCCTTTCATCAGCTATGCCGCCCCGAACCATGACACAAAGAACTGCGTGATCGAGGTATCGGACGAAGCTGCCTATGATGAAGCAAAGGTTAAAGAAACGATCGAAGATAAGGACTTCAAGTACTTAGGCGAAGAGTAAGCCGGGCCACAAAAAATGAAAGAATTCCGGACGGCCCGCCGCGCTCCGCATGAATAATGAAGAACCCCGGCCGACCCGCCGCGGCCGCCGGCGATGCCTTTTTAAGGGGATAAGTGCTTTTGCCGAAGAACCCTCTTGATTTATTCCGCGACTTTTAGTAAAATCTGAAAGTCGCAATAGATGGGTGGTTAGCTCAGCTGGTTAGAGTACTTGCTTGACATGCAAGGGGTCGGATGGTTCGAGTCCATTACTACCCACCATTGAGGCGGACCTGTCACCCGCCGGACATAAGACCTCGGATCCGAAAGATCCGGGGTCTTGTTTTTTGAAATGCGCTGCGCGGCCTCACACCAGATCCACCCCGCGCGCCTGGCTCCCCCATGACGCACTTTTAACCATTCTTTAATTCTCCATAGTTTCCCTTTTAATATTGTTTTTGTCGCTATATACTGGTGTTAAGGTTTTTTTATAATTAACCATGATCAGGCCCCATAATTTGGAAACAAGTGTAAAGGAAGAAAAAAATGAAAAAGCCATAATTTGGAAACAAGTGTAAAGGAAGAAAAAAATGAAAAAGACTTTGCGTATCTTATCAGCTACACTCATCGCGTCCACGATCCTGCCGCTCGCGGGATGTAACAAAAAAGACGGTCCGGCGGAAGTTCCGACGGAAGACGAATTCATAAGTTACCTTGAGGATAAACTCGGAGCAAGTGAATATGAAGAAGTATTAGATCCGGATGACTTAGAAAACGGTGTCTATTTTCAATCTGACAGTTATTTATCTCCGTTATCTGTAAAAGTCCGCTTTACTTCCGGTGCCACATTTCCTGCGGCACAGGTCTATCGGCCATTTACTCTTGTGGACTCGCTCGCTCTATTAAGCAATACCAATGGCGGGTTGGAGGCCTATGGCGCGGAAAGCATTACAAATTATCTGAAAGCATCAGATGATATGACTACGCCTGTAAGATCCAAGGACAGCCCGTCACGGTATCAGGAGGAAACGCAATCCTTTACTTGCGCCACTCTTTTGACTTTTGAAGATGAGGATTACGCAAAAGAATGCTTTGAGGCTATTATCGAAAACACTTTTGAAAAGAGATCAGAGATTTACGAGGACCGTCTGGATGAGTATGAAGATAATAAAATGATCATGGTTAGATACCCCAATTATCTGATTGATAAAGATGCAGAGATGAACGACCGGAAAGTCTTTAGTCTCAAGGATCTTCCAGAAGACGTGTATTCATTTGATAAGAAGAAAAACGAGGGCCATTTCTCGTATCATTCCGAGATGCAATGGCCGGCTGTTGCAGATATCTACAAAACAAGGGGAGAGCCGGAGTGGATCTCGCTCGTGCAGGCTTCGATGAACTATACACTTCTTCTGAAAGAGGACCGTATCCTGCTGATCTATCACCTCGACTATTATGTACAGAACGGAAGTCAAGATTTGTACCCGAATGATTGGACCTCGATGATCTATGAAGTATTTTAGAAGATACGGTTTCTGGGCACTTGCCGCGCTGATCGTCATGGGTGGCACCCTGATCATTTTCACCATCATTTTCGGCGGCGGAAAAGATAAGAACGGCACGAAGGATAATCACTATAAGCGCATGCGGGAAGCCTGTGACACAGTAAACAGCAGAAATCTTGACATCATGGTCTATGGCAAGGACTTCGCCCCGCCGGATAACTTTAAGTACAGGACGGTGACCGGCTTTGACGACTATTCGCTGGCACTCAGCAAAGACGGGCATAACAATTGTTCCGCGCACATGCTTGTGATCAATGATCCGAATAATGAACTTTTCATTACGCAGGATCAGTGGATGCAGATCAAATCCCTGCTCGATATGAACAATTTCTATCTGGTCGTGCTCGGAGATAAGTTCGGCGTCATGTCTGCCGTGGGCATCATTGACACGCTTCCGACGGCAGGTACGAGAAGCACGATCATCTGGAACGGCGGTAAGAGCAGAGTGCCGGGATTTTCCGACAATCCGGAACTTGTTCCGTTCTATGTTGAACAGGACATGCCCAATAAGGACGAGCAGCTTCTCGCTTACACCATGATCATGGAGCTCTCGACCCACGACCTTTACTTTAACTAACGCAATATCTTTTATATTCGATGACGAAGGGCTGCTTCAGAAAATGAGGCAGCCCTTTTTGCTGTCCGGCTTCAAGGATCTTCTTGCAGCGGTTTTTGTCGCCCGGCAGAAAAATGTCATTACCGATCCGCGCCCGACATGTTGACAGGAGTGAATAATGGGTATAATATAAACGTGTTTATATAAACAGGTTTACATAAAACACATAAATTCCATTTCGGAACCGCATGATCACCGGTCCTGAAAAGAGTGAAGCCAAGTGCTTCTGAAGAAGACAAACGCTTCTGAAGAAGGAAAGTGCTTTT
>ONFC01000151.1 GCA_900317035.1 uncultured Eubacteriales bacterium | reverse complement strand
GGAAGGATCGCGCCCGACTTCGCGCTTAAGATGCAGCAAGTGCTTTTCGAGTCAGCGCTTAGGAACGCTCAGGAAGATCTCGAGGAGAACGGATAGAATTGTGTACCGGCCGTGATGTACTCGCCGCCTGCAAATACCGAAGACACGTCTTTCGATAACTCAAACTCGTTACTATTCACATCCTCGATCGTTATCTTGACGCCATCCGGAAGAAGCTCGATCGTTCCTTTCCGGTAGAATTCCTCTCCATCATCGATCACGCCATTCCAGTTTTCATCCTTTACGCCCTTATAATAGAAGATTCCGATATTATCTTCAAACTCAACAATCGCCTGCTCAAGATTTGCCGTCCGGTTGACCCACAGGTTCACTTCGATCAGGTTGCCGCGGATATAAAAAAGATAAAGAATCTCGCCTCCGCCATTCACAACATATTGGCCGGTATAGAGGTTGTAATCAGCGATCGGTTCTCTCTGCGGCTGATATCTGGTCGGGGTCTGCTCCGGCGGTTCCGTCGTAGTAGTAGGCTCTTCCGTCGGAGTAGGCGTTGGCGCCTCTGTCGGCTGCGGTGTAGGAGTAGGCGTAAACGGCGCATACTGCGGATGCTTCTCATACTTATTATCCATCGGGATGTTTCCGCTCTTCAGATAACCGATCACGGTATCGTCATCTTCATAGCCCATCATGAGCCAGTTCGGAGTATCTTTCGTATAATCGATATCTATACCATTCGCGCCCCGGATAAAGTTATCCATCGTTTTTCTCTCCACGAGATATGGAGCCGCTGGATCATCGGTCGGCGGCCTTCTGTACTGGCAGATCGCATCCTGATAGGGCTGATAGCAGAAGAAATACACATGAGCGCCTTCTCCGGCAACAGAGCTCAGCACCAGCTGCTCCCGTCCATCTCTAAAGGTATATAAATATATGCAGTAAGCACCCTTCTGATCCGCTTTAGGCTCTGTCATCAGAAGTTCCGGGATATCATCTCCATCCACATGGATCAGTGTTAACTTTGCCTCCCGACTATCTGTCTGCAGATCCTCGATGAGCTTTATATATGCCTGCGCATAGTCAGAAAGCGGAGCGGTGCTCTCCGAAGGTTCTTCCGTCTCCGAAGGTGTCTCGGAAGGAGTAGTTTCTTCGGTACTCTCTGTACTATCTACGGTTTCCGACGTGCTTTCTTCTGTGATTTCCGCTGTCACTTCCGCTTCAGCCGGGCTTCTTCCCAGTTTCGCAAAATAATCCTCCGCCGGCGATCCGAACGATCTGGACGAGGCGAAGAATACGACGCTGAAAGTGATAATGATCGCGAGTACCGGCATGAACTTCGATACTTTCCGGCTAGTCAGAAGGTTCTTGATGCGGAGCTTCGTCTCCATCCCGCCGAATCCCAGGCCGCTGAAAGCCGTGCTCTCCAGGAACGTTCCGCCGGAGTCCGCTGCGGCATGCTTGACCAGAGACATGCAGTATTCCTTGACCATGTCCATGTCAAAAGAATCCGTCGTCTCTTCATCGACGCGCATCTCGATATCCGCGCACAGCATGACGAAAGCCAGCCATACCAGTGGATTGAACCAGTGGATGCACAGCACGGCGTAGCTGATGAGCTTGATGATGCCATCTTTATTCTTAATATGTGTCCATTCGTGATTGAGGATATATTCCTTCTCATCTTCGTCGAAATGCTTCGGGATAAAGATCTTCGGATTAACAAATCCGATCACGAACGGTGACTTAATGTCGGTCGTGAAATAACTGCCGTCATAGGATCTCGAGCTCCATCGCGCCTTCGAATAGAAGATCACATAACGCACACCGAAGAGCACGATCAGTCCGACGATGACCAGAAGCCAGACAAACGCGATCACGCGGAAGGCCTGCGCCTGCTTGGAGTTGAGTCTTGCGGGCTCCTCTTCGATCGCAGCAGTCTCCGCCTTATTTACATCGCCTGCTCCCGGTTTTCCGGCGTCAACAGCATCCGCTTTATCTGCGCCGGAATTTCCTGCGTTCGTCGCCACTGCATCATCTTCTTCGTCCGAGTTCTTTTCCACCGAAACAGCCTCCGTCTTCTCGCCGCCGGAGCGGAACAGCCGGCTCACGTTCAGAAGGCTCGTCGGAGATGCGAAGTTAACAGGCAGCAGAAGACGCACGGCCACGATCATCCAGAAGACGATCAGGACGCGCTTCGGAAGCCTACGGAAAATAAGACGGAACAGCAGTACGAGAAGGATCGCGATGCTGCCGTAAAGGCTCATCTCCAGTACTTTTGCATATACAGCATTCATCCGGAGATCCTCATTACTTGGTATGCTTCTCGATCATCTCGATCAGTTTCGCCGCATCGTCTTTGCTTAGGCTGTTATCGCCATTTCCGAGAAATGCATTTACGAAGCTCGGCAGAGATCCCTGGAAATTCTTCTGCACCAGATCATTGCTCTGGTGGTGCTGGACCTCTTCTTTTCTTACAAGATATGTGATCTTTGCTTTATTATTCGCGATAAATCCCTTATCGCAGAGTCGCTTGATCATGGTATAGACGGTCGTCTTCTTCCAGCCGTGCATCTGCTCGCAGATGTCGGAAAGTTCACCGGAAGAGATCGGCGCATACTGCCAGATCAGCTCCATCAATCTATATTCACTGTCACCGATAGAATAGTCTTTCATGGGCATTCTCCCTTCATAATCCAAGACCATTCTACTCGTGTAGAATTACATTGTCAACTAAAATTCTATGATTGTAGAACAGACAGGACCTGATCGTAGTCCCCCTTGAAACAGAAGCCGTTCATTCCGGCCTTCTCGGCGCCTTCCACATTTTCTTTTCGGTCATCGACGAAGAGGCACTCTTTCGGATCCAGGCCGTACTTATTAAGGAAGGTCTCATAGATCTTCACATCCGGCTTAAGCATCAGATAGTCCGAGGAGACGAACACACCGTTGAAAAACTCCAGCGGCAGGAACTTCGGAAAATATGTATAGAAGAGATCGCTCGCATTTGAAAGAACATAGATCCTAAGGCCCATCTCCTTTACGCGCCGGCAGAAGTTCTCCGCGCCGGGAAGCGGGTCCATGCAGATATCCCAGTGGTCTGCGCAGTTTTTCAGCGCCTCGTGGTACTTTTCCGGGACTCTTCCCTTCACCAGATCGAATCTGTCCTTATCCTTGATGTCGCCCTTATCTCCGAGCGCCCACTCCGGCCCTTCGAACAGTTCTTTTCGAATAACTTCTTTTTCTTCTTCCGAGGAGCAGAACTCCGAAAGCACGAACTCCGGGTTAAAGTCCAGAAGTACATTTCCCATATCCAGTACGACGTTTTTGATCATGATCTCACCTGTTATTCTATCGTTATTTCACAAGTGCTTTTTCCGAAGGGGAAGTCCACTTCAGGAACGATGCGATCAGCAGGATATAGCAGATCGTCTTCGGCAGCATCAGCATGCCGAGGATCGGGACCGCCCCCGCGCCGACCGCCACCGGGATATAAAACAGGAACGACAGCAGGATAAAGATCCACGTCAGGCGTAAGATCCGGTCTTCCGTCCGTGTCCTGAAATACAGCCAGCAGATGATCGCGCCGAGCACGACGAACGGGATGTTCCTAAGGATCCCCCAGGTCATGCTGTTTCCGTTATGGATCCAGTCATTCTGCGGGAACAGGCACAGCGCCACCCGCACGATGGTCAGGCACCACACCGCGGCTTCTGTCTTGCTGTCTTTTTCTCCGGCAAAAGCACTTGTCCATATATAATACATCAGCACATAGAAAACTGTCATCGTCACCGACGTCACCAGTTTTCCGACGCCGAGGGCGCAGGTCATATCATAATCGGTAAAGTAGTTGAGGACGCGCGGCACGAGGTGGAAGGCATCGCCACAGCCGAGGATCAGGGCAGCAAGACCCATCAGCATCGCCGTCCGTTTTCCCGCCCGGTCTTTCGCGCGAAGCAGGATGACCACTCCGCTGATGATCGCAAATAGCAGATAAAGGATATCGAAAGAAGATTCACCGTATTTCATCCCGGTCCCTCCGCGCCCCGAACAGGGCAGTGTACGCTCTTATTCAGATTTCCAGTCTTCAGATTACTTATTCTTCGGATTTCTTATTCTGTGCATCCAGAAGCTCGTAAAGCAGCGTGTAGAGTGCTTTTGCCTTATCGGGCGAAAGATCGATATTGCAGGCGACCTGCATCGGAACATCCTTCGCTTTTTCCTGGAGCTTCTTTCCGGCCTTAGTAAGCGTGATCACGACGACACGATCATCTCCGGAACTTCTCAGCCGCTCGACATAGCCCGCACTCTCGAGTTTTTTCAGAAGCGGCGAGACCGTCCCGTTATCGAGCATCAGCTTCTCGCAGATCTCCCCGACGGTGATCCCGTCCTGCTCCCAGAGGACCAGGAAAACGAGGTACTGCGTATAGGTCAGCCCGAGCGCCTTCAGGCCGCCTTACATAATTTGATGCAATTATATTGTATACAATACTTTATCAATTGTCAACTGTTCTTCTCGAAAAGCACCCGCCCTGCGTCTATTATCTGTATCTTAACGATCATCTTCTTAACGAAGTATCTCTCCCGGAACAGTCCTACGGATAAAAGTTCTTAGAATCGCAAATCTATCGGTATGGTTTTGCCGATCAGTACCGATAAGATTGCAAATTTTCTAAATCTATCTGCTTCTCTCTAATGAATCAGGCAGATATAATAACCGAATATTCAAAATTATCGGTAAACTACTTCTGTTTCAGACGGATAAAACCTTCGAATTCTGTTTTCTATCGGTACGAGGGTGTTCATACATACCGATAAGAATTGTCAAAATCGGATAAATATCCGCATGAGCCTGTTTCATCTCACAAGTTTCCTGATTCCTCGCGAAAAGCACCCACCCTGCGGCCGCCGTCAACCGGCGACCGTGTAGAGGGCTTTGAAGTAGCTGTCGTTTTTCATCAGATCCTCGAAGGAGCCCTTCTCCTCGATGGTACCATCTTTGATGACGATGATCTCGTCGTAACGGCGGAGGAGCGACTCTTCCAGGGAGTGCGTCACGACGACGCGCGTCATGGAGTCAAGTTCCAGGATCTCGTTGATCACTTCGTAAGAGGTCTTCGCATCGAGCGCGGAGGTCGCCTCATCGGCCAGGAGGATCGACGAATCCTTCAGGAGGCTTCTGGCGATCGAGATGCGCTGCTTCTCTCCGCCGGAAAGTCCTTTTCCATTCTCGCCACAAAGATAGTCTTCTCCGCGCTCGCTCACCAGTGCCTCGAGGTGTGCTTTATGCATCGCCGACTCGATCTTCTCTTTCGGAAAATCGCGGAACATCGTGACATTGTCCTTGATCGAGGAATTGAAGATAAATACATTCTGTGAGATGACGGACATCAGGTCATAGAGGGACTCGGGACGGATGGAGCGGAGTTCTTTTCCATCGATGGAGATCTCGCCCTTATACTCGTTATTGGCGGCCATCAGGAGATTTAAGAATGTGGACTTTCCACTGCCGCTGCCGCCGACGACCGCGTAGGATCTTCCCGGGAGGAGATCACAGTTGATATCGTGCAGGACTTCCTTCTCGCCTTCTTCATAGGCGAAAGAAACATTTCTGAAGGAGATCTTCTCACCGACTTCCGACACTTCCACAGATCCGATATCACCGGCATTCTGCGAAAGCGAATCGGAAAGCTTTTCGATCAGGCCCGCGGCCGCCTTCTTCCCCGCGAAAAGCTTCGGCAGCTCGGACACCGGCGGGATCAGGAAGTTCATCAGGTTCACGAACATCAGGATCGATCCGGCGGTGATGCCTCTGCCGGAAAGAGAAAGATACGTACCGAAGAGAAATACGCCGAGCTGGGAGATCATGCCTGCGATCATGCCGAGGGATCCGGTCAGAGAAGCGATCCGGCGCATGTGGCACTTCGCATCCTCGAGTTTCCCGTTCTCATTGATGAAGAGCTGATCCGCTTCTTTTTCCGCACGGAAGCTCTTAATGACCTGAAAACCGCTGAGACAGTCGGTCATCGCCGAGGTAAACGCGGTATTTCTGTCGGACACTTCCTTCTGGATCTTCGCCAGTTTCTTTCCCATGATCACCGACACCAGCATCGGCAGAATGATGATCAGGATCGAGAACAGC
>ONFC01000150.1 GCA_900317035.1 uncultured Eubacteriales bacterium | reverse complement strand
CCGAACATGCATCCGAGGCTCATGGCGAAAAGGTTACCGACCAGGACGAACAGGATGATATGCGGGAAGCGGTTGCCCAGCGGCACATCGAAGAACCGGTTCATGACGGTCAGTGCGAAGAACGTGATCGCACAGGACAGTGCATATCTTGCCATGAAGGCCGACAGCAGGATCT
Source organism: uncultured Eubacteriales bacterium (assembly GCA_900317035.1). Lineage (GTDB taxonomy): Bacteria > Bacillota > Clostridia > Saccharofermentanales > Saccharofermentanaceae > Scatonaster. Next base: position 4,815 of record ONFC01000150.1, on the reverse strand, counting down.
TCCACTTTTTCTTTGGAGATACGCTCGTTCTCATACCGTAGCCGCTGAGGTTGCCCTGGATATCGAACACCGTATGGATTCCGGCTGTCACATTGAAGAACATTCCCATGACGATCGTGCTGTAGAAGTACCACAGATATACATTGGCGGAGTGTTCATTGTCGCCGAGGTAGGTGCTCTTCGGCTTCATCACCGAGATGGATTCCGTGATGCTCTTCATAACTGCTTCCATCTTATCCGGCGCCGTCATCGCCGCATCTTTCATGATCGTGTAGTTTCTCTTATACGATTCGGTGATGCTTCTTGCGACCATAAGAGTGGTCATGTTCGCGCCATCTCCGACCTTTACACTGACCGTCTCCTCTTTTCCGTTCACCAGGAAAAGCACCTGGAGCTCTTTATCGAGGATCTTCTTCTCGGCTTCTTCCTGAGATGTGGTCTCTATCAGTTCGATGACCGCGTGGTCATATCCCATGCTGCTCTTTCTGACTTCTTCCGCATCCGCGAGATTTGTAAGTACTCCCTTGAATTCTTCTGCAAAAGCACTTTCCCCGGAATCTATGCGGATCATGGTGCTCTTTACCGGCTTGAAGTCGATCTCGCCCTTGGCAGGGCCCATGAATGTGACATTAAAGCATGTCATGAGAAGGATCGGGAAAGCCAGTGACCAGAAGATGTATGCCTTGTCGCGCAGTGTCTTGCGCAGATAATATGTAAACATCATTTTTCCTTCCTCCTACGATCAGTCATCACGAAGTTCTTTTCCCGTCAGTTCGAGGAAAACATCGTTCAGGGTAGGCTGCTCGGAATATACATTTTTGATGCGGTAGCCCTTATCCTGAAGGAGCGAGATGACCTTGACCACGTTATTTCCGTTACCGGCTTCGATCTTCAGCATCTTTCCGTCGTAATCCACGCCGAAGACGTTATCCAGTTTTCTGATCTTTTCTACATCTTCTTCGGAGATGCCCTTGGCTTCGATTCGGATGATCTCGCTCTTTTTGATCATGCTCTTGAGTTCATCTACTGTACCCTCGGCGATCAGCTGGCCTTTATCGATGATGATGATCCGGTCTGCGATCTGCTCGACTTCTTCCATGTAGTGGGAAGTGTAGATGATCGTCGCACCGTCTTTTCTTAGCTGCTCGATGCCTTCGAGGATCTTGTTTCTGCTCTGCGGGTCGACCGCGACGGTCGGCTCATCGAAGAAGATGATCTTCGGCTTATGGGCGATACCGCAGGCGATATTCAGGCGGCGCTTGAGACCGCCGGAAAGCTTCTTCGGACGAAACTTCTTGAAGTCATTCAGTTCAACGAAGTCGATCGCTTCCTGGACTCTCTTTTTTCTTTCATTCTTATCTGTGATGTAAAGGCCGCAGAAAAAGTCGATGTTCTCATATACCGTCAGTTCCTCGAACACGGAGACTTCCTGAGGAACGACGCCGATCTCGCTCTTCAGATCGTACGCTTTCGGCGACATCTCTTTTCCGTGGATCGTGATCGTACCCTTATCATATTCCAGAAGGGAAAGAATGCAGTTGATCGTGGTGGATTTGCCGGAGCCGTTCGGGCCCAGAAGGCCTAAGATCTCGCCTTCATTGACTGTCATGCTGAAGTTATCTACCGCGATCAGCTCTTTATAACGCTTCACCAGTCCATCTACTTTAATGATCTCACTCATTTTCCTGACCTCATTTCTTCGTATGTGTTTTTCATGCGGGAGCCATCCCGTTTCTTTCATGATCCCATTATCACATAACGGAGAAAGCGCGGTAAGTGAGCGCTATCACTAAGCGACATGACAAATGTCATTTCTATATCATGAGTATCGTTTACTCGTTTTCCAGATCGGAGAGCCAGAGGGATACTGTCGCATCGCTGGGCATGCGCCAGTCTCCTCTCGGAGAGAGCGACACAGAACCGACCTTCGGGCCGTCCGGCAGGCAGCTTCTCTTAAACTGCTGCGAGAAGAAACGCTTGAAGAACTTCTTCGCGGCATCGGTCACTTCGTCTTTTGTCAGTTCCGGATAGGCATGCATCGCAAAAGCCGCCGATCTGGATGGTTCAAATCCGTGACGGAGCGTATAGTAGAGAAAGAAATCATTGAGGTCGTATTTACCGATCTTATCCTCCGTCTTCTGCGCGATCTGCCCGTCCACATTCGGCGTCAGCTCCGGTGTGATCGGAGTATCGCAGATCGAAAAGATCGTTTCCTTTAGTTCATCATTTCCGCACATCAGCGCATAGGACTTGCAGATAAACTGGACAAGCGTCTTCGGGACCGAAGTATTTACCGCATACATGGACATATGGTCACCGTTATATGTGCACCAGCCGAGTGCAAGCTCCGAAAGGTCACCGGTACCGATAACAAGTCCGTTTTTCATGTTCGCCGCATCCATCAGGATATACGTGCGCATCCTTGCCTGGGCATTTTCATAGGTAACATCTCCTTCTCCCTGATAGGTCTGCTCATGTCCGAGCTGGGAAAGATGCAGTTTCACGCCCTCACCGATCGGGATCTCATAGGTCTCATCGGCAAGGATATTCATGAGCTTCCACGCATTTCCGAGAGTATGGTCTGTCGTATTTCCTTCGCTTGGAAGCGTGTATGTAATGATGCGGATATCCGGAACGATCTTCTTCGCTTCGGCACATACCAGAAGCGCAAGCGTCGAGTCCAGTCCTCCGGAAATGCCGATGATCAGATTCTTTATTCCTGTCGCCCGGACACGCGTGGCAAGGCCATTTGCCTGGATCTGCAGGATCCGTCTGCAACGGGCATCGCGAAGCTCCTCCCCGGCCGGCACAAACGGGTTTCTGTCTACCGGATAGGAGTATCTGTCCATGATCTCAGAAAGTTCAGAGATGTTTGCCTCATCCGCACCTGCCGCCTGGATCCTAGCAGAAACTCTCCTATAGTTTCGGGAAAGATCATTATCAAATGTATTCTGTCTTCTCCGGTCGTGCCTGATTTTTCCAAGATCGACCAGTGCTTTCTCCACATGCGGGTATTCCGGGAATATCGCCTCGCCGAAGATACTTCCGCTCTGCGCGAGGATCGTATGTCCCGAAAAGACCAGATCCGTGCTGCTCTCTCCTGTACCGGACGACACATAGATATATGCGCAGTAGCAGGCACCGCTCTGCTGCGAAACGAGCTGTCTTCTATACTCCTGCTTATTGATCAGTTCATCGGATGCGGAGAGATTGGCGATAATACTTGCTCCCGCCAGCGCCAGATGCGTGCTCGGTTTATCCGGGATCCACAGATCTTCACAGATCTCCACGCCCAGAACAGCGCCCGTACACGGGTCTTCTACCAGAATATCCGTGCCGAACGGGACTTCATATCCGCCGAGGATCACGGTCTTATTTTTCAGATCCTTCCCGGATGCGAACCAGCGGCACTCGTAAAACTCGGAGTAATTCGGAATATAAGACTTCGGGACAAGTGCTTTTACCACACCTTCCGAAACAACAGCCGCACAGTTATAAAGATCATTCTCATATGCGAAAGGAAGTCCGACGACTGCCGTAACGCCGGTATCTTCTGTCGATCCGGCGATCTCAAGAAGTGATTCTTCGGAAGAGTCTAAAAGAAGATCACTTCCGAAAAGATCCGCACAGGTATATCCCGTGATAGAAAGCTCCGGAAATACGATCACACCACAATCACTCTGTTTCTTAATGACATCGATGATCTGCCCGGCATTATACTTCACATCTCCCACCCGGATCGGCGGAACGGCTCCGGCAACTGCAATAAGATGATTCTTCATATCCAGATCACTCCTTATTCCTGTTTCACAAGACCATTTTAATTCAACCTCTGTCCAAATAAAAGGTTCGCGATATATACAGGATGCATGAAAAAGCCGGAAAGATAAGATCTCTAATGAAGATCCCGTCATTTCCGGCTTTTATGGGGGTCATATAACCTGTTCACCCTCTACATCGGAGTGTTAAACAGTAATATCTTCGACTCGGACATTCGTAATATGGATCGTTGCCGTATCCTTATACTTACCCATATTGAACTCGAGGCGGCCGTTATTATCGTCCTTTTCCGTCATTGCGAACTCATAGGTGAACGTCTGCCATTCTGTCGTAAGCTGGATCGAAGTATCACGGAAATAGCGGATCCATCCGGCATTCGGCGCGGATACACAGACGATGCACCGGCGGTCCTCATCCGCCCGGATATCAAAAGTCAGCTTATACTTGTGTCCTTTTCGCATCGGAAGATCCGGATGGACAAGCTGAACAGAATACTCTTCCGTACCACAGTTTGTCGAGGAGATGATCATCTCATTGTTCTCGATCTTCGCCTGTCCTTCTCCGCCATTAAACAGCAGGAACTTCCAGTCGATGTCATCTTCGAGATTCTCTGCTTCAAACAGCAGGAACTTCCAGTCGATGTCATCTTCGAGATTCTCTGCTTCCGCGAAGTTACCGTTTCTGATGAAGTTTCCGTCCGGGAGTGCCTCACGGAAAGCCTTTTCCGGCTTTTTGACATTGGTATCATACGAGGGCTTCTGGTACACGCGGACATAGTCGATCAGGAATTCCGCCTTGTTGAAATCCGTCGTTGCGTCCGGATTTCCCGGCCAGTTTCCGCCGACCGCCAGGTTCATCTGCACGAAGAACGGCTGATCAAACGGAGCCGGATACGGCTTATCGTCTTCACCTTCGACGGCGGTGAACCAGTCGTTTACCTTGAGCACCAGTTCCCCGTCTGTGTAGAAACGCATCTCGCCCGGTTCCCACTCGACAGAGTACTCGTGGAATTTCGCGGAGAAACTGTCAGCGCCT
>ONFC01000148.1 GCA_900317035.1 uncultured Eubacteriales bacterium | reverse complement strand
CTTTACCGGCAAAACAACAAACTGGAAAGAAGTCGGCGGAGAAGATAAAGAGATTGTTGCGGTGCAGAGAAATAAGACGGCCGGGTCCCAGGTCATGATGGAGAACCTCGTCATGGGAGATCTTCAGATGATGACAGCACCGGAAGAACTGATGCCGGGTGATATGGGCGGCCTGATCAACGTAGTGAAATCCTACGATAATTCCGCCGGAGCTATCGGCTATACGCCATACTATTATGCGACGAAAATGAAGATGGCGGACGGACTGAAGATCCTGAAGGTCGATGGCGTCATGCCGGAAAAGACGACGATCGCGAAAGGTGAGTATCCGTTCCGCACTTCCTACTTCGCGGTCATCCCGAAGGATACGGCAGAAGATGCACCTGCGCGCATACTTTTTAACTGGATCTTAAGTGAAGAAGGCCAGAAACTTGCAGAGATGGAAGGATATGTTCCGGCAGCATCCGCTTCTGTTGCGAAGAATAAGGTGAAGGTACATGTTAACTGGGCTTCGTATCAGCCGGCAGAAGTGCCGGATCCTGTTTATACCCGCTTAAAGGATGAACTGATCTCTGATTTTATTCCGTCTTCCGATTATGGAAGGATCTACCCGTTTGCCGGCGCAGCGAAAATGGCGGAATGGGGATCTGCCAGTTCTACGAAAGGTTTCTTCGATCAATCCGGACGGATCGTATGTGATGCGGTGTATGACTATGTTTACAAAATCAGTGACAAAACATATGTGGTCAAGCAGTATATTAAAGGCGATTCGGAGTATCCGGAAGAAAGACTCGGGTTCGTCAGTACCGATGGAAAATATTATACAGGCGTAAAGTACTACAGTTATATCAGTTTGGGAAACGACAAGTATCTGCTTGCTGAAAAGACTTCGGACGGTTTTAAAGTGTATCCGTTCGATGCCGCTTCCGGAAAGACCGGGGATCCGGCTTCATATAAGATGGATTTCACTTTAGAAGGGTATTACCCGGATATGCCTATACAGCGTATAGTCAAAGATCGTGTTCTTGTTTTTGCCGACACTGAAACAGGAAACTGTGCGCTGGCGGTCGATGGGACTACCGGTAAAAAGGTCGCATTCCCTGACGGCATCCGGCTTGAGGATACTATGGGAAATCTCTTCTGCGGATATGATGAGAATAATGATTCCTACGCTCACCATTATTATGACTATACGGGAAAAGAGATCAAACTTGATAAAGTAGAGTATATATCTGAACTGGACAGAAATACGCTTCTTATGAAGTGGGAAGATATGGATGACGCCGGATGGAATCTTACTGATGCGGATGGTAATATCGTAGCTTCTTTGGAAGATAAAGGGAAAACGATACAGGAGTTCTGGGAGAAAGACGGAAAGTTCGTAGCTTTAAAGAGAACCGGTGTCGAGGTCTATGATAGAAAACTGAAACTGATCAGCTCTACTTCGTTTGATCATGAGGATCAATATCAGATCGTCTATGGACAGGATGATTATTATTCCAATCGCTTTTCTTCAAAGATCGACAAAGATATTATCCTGATTAAGCAGCAGAGCGAAAAGACGTATCTGCTGGATATAACTACCGGGAAAAATGCGGAATATGATGGAATGTATGATGTGACGATGGTTCCCGGCTATGTCATTCTTTCTACTTCAGGAGGGGTGGATCATTCCTGGATGATCCTGAATTGCAAAGATCTGAGTCTGCTGACGGAAGGAAAAGGGTATGCTCAGATCTTTGAAGATGAAGTTACCCATGAATACTATATGTCCGTGGGAGAAGGCTGGGATACGAAGACGCTATCCATTGTAGAAGTGTCCACGGGCAAGACGGTTATCGATGACTTAACGAATCCCAGAGGAGATTACCTCTATGTGGATGGTATCTATGATGGAAAAGTACTCTATCATACGGTATGGAAGGTGGCTGAATATTCAGACGGCACCAATTCCAGTACGACAATGACCGATCGGGACGGGAAAGTACTTTTCCTGTATAACACCGTGCATCTTCCGGAAGATTGATCAGGATATTCTTTTCTCCAAAATAAAAACGATGCTTTGGATAGTCTAATAGTTAGGCACAAGGAATCAGGATGTGGAGGTAAGTTTTATGAAAAAGCGTATTATTTCAGTTCTTCTCGTGACGGCGATGATCCTATCCTGCGGATGCAAGAAGAAAGAAAAAGAGGAAAGCTCTGAATCTACGGAAAGCACCACGGAAAGCACGACAGAGAAGACTGAATCGGTAACGGAACCGTCACCCTTGGTAACGGATACGGAACCCGAAGAGTTTGCGTTTGACAAGACGAATATTCCCGGAATTCAGTTCTGCTATTCGACCGCGTCGATGGCGATATCCGCATATTCCGTGCTGCTTGATATTTCACGGCACGAAGCTTCGGAACTGATTTTGGATAAGGGTTTTAATGCCACTTACGATTATGGAGAATCAGGCGTTGCTCTGCTTCCTGCGATCTGCCTCGATGATTCTTTCGAGACTGAAACATTTGCATATGACGCGCTGGTGTTCATCGTGAATAAGGATAATCCCGTAAGTTCTATCTCGAAGGAGGATCTTCAGAAGATCTACAAAGGGGAGATCACGAACTGGAAAGAAATCGGAGGCAATGACCAGAAGATCGCTGCTTTTGAAGAAGGTAAAGAAGATACGGCGGCAAGACTTGTGGAGACGATGGTGACATCCGGAGAGACAACTGTTGATTCGCCATACATTAGAGTGCCCGGTGATGATTATGCGGTCTGGACGGCACGATGCTCATACGACAATTCCGAAAATGCGATCGGGTATATCCAGTATTCGAGTCTCGCCGGATCTTCCATGGAAAAAGAGGTAAAGATCCTTAAGATCAATGATATCGAGCCTTCGAAAGAGATGATCAGCTCCGGTGAATATCCTTTCCGCGTCCCGCTGGATGCTGCGATCAATAAAGATCTGCCGTCTTCAGATCCTGCCTGGACACTCTTTCACTGGCTCACCGGTGAGGATGGAAGAAAGCTTGCCGGGATGGCAGGTTATATCGTTCCGGATACGGCACCTGCCGGGAACCCGGATGTTCCGGTAAGCGCGCAGTGGAGTGCTTTTCAAGAGATAACGAAAGAACCGGAAGTCTTCACCCGGCTGAAAGAAGAGAGAATCACTGACTTTGTTCCTTCCTCTGATTATGGAGCGGTGATCCCGTTCCTGGGTGTGGATAATGAAACTAATTTTGTCGAAGGACAAAAGTTATATGGACTGATGGATCAAAACGGAAGGATCATATGTGATCCCGTCTTTGACGACGCATATTATCTCGAGGATGGAAGCCTTGTTGTCATAAAGAGAGTGGTAGGATCGTCGGGCGATCTTACGGATGATCGGATCGGATTGATTTCTAAGGATGGGTCCCATTATACCGGCCTGATCTATGATAGCGGGTCCGTGTATAATATCAGGTCCAATGGGGAATTCTATAAGACTGAGAAAAACGGCATCACTTTATACAAGTATGATCCTTCCACGGGTCAGGTCGGATCCGGCAAATTCCTTAAAATGCGTGATATGGAAAAGATGTATTGCTTTGAGGGCATTAACAGTGACCGGTATATAAGGTGCGCCGACTACTTTGATGATAATTTTTCGCTTTTTGACGGCGCGACAGGTGAGGATATAGTGCCTTCGCTGGATAGTAAATTCGACAGCTGGTCTATTTTGGGGAATTTCATTCTCGGACGTGAGAAGAATGCACCGGGAAAGAATACGAAAGCGATCTATTCTTTCGATGGAAAAGCACTATCCGATAATTGCTATCTTAATTCTAATAATCTGTGGGGCACTGACTACATGATGCTTGCGCGTACGGAATCGAAGGATCCCGGAATCACTGATGATCTGAGCCATTACGATTACTGGGATCTGGTCGACAAAGATGGAAAAGTCCTTACCACGATCGAGAATAAATCGCACGGTATTGAGGATATCCGGTGTGTGAATGAGACGCTGCTGGTTAAATATTCAAATGCAATCGAGCTATATGATTTTTCCGGGAAACTTCTAAAGACCGTGGATCATAAGTGGCCTGATTTGATCTATACTCCGGAATTTCCGTCGGGAACTCATGATGATTGGCTTAAGTCCGAAAAAGTCCCGATGGTTGTTTATTCTTCGTACAACGAGACGAAACTGTACAATCTGGAAACCGGGGCAAGTGCTGAGTTTGGCGAGGAATACTATGTCGAGTACGCAGGTGAGAATATTCTTCTTGCAGGAAAGGAAGCAGAGAATCTAAGGTGGAAATTGCTGGATGGATCGAATCTCACTCTGATCACTGAGGGCGAAAGCTTTATCGGAGTGAGCAAAGATTATGCAGATGGAAAATTCTATCTTGTCAGCACTTTGGGCGAGGGAGCATACGCTTACGAATTACAGGTTTTCGACGCCGCAACAGGAGAAAAGATCCTTGAGAAGAAGGCAGATTCCATAAGAGGGTTTATCCGTCTTGAGAGGATCCATGCAGGAAAGGCCGTCTTCAATAAAATGCAGCTTGCCGGCTGCGAATGGTCGTATGTTTGTGATGAGGTCACAGTAGAGGATCTAAGTGGAAATGTTCTTCTTTCTTACCATACTCTGCCGGACCCGAA
>ONFC01000146.1 GCA_900317035.1 uncultured Eubacteriales bacterium | reverse complement strand
GCCGTAGTCACCGACAGGATCCTCGTCGCCGGAGATGATAAGGATCGGCTTATCCTTCGGGATCGATTCATACCACGACTCGGCATTGCACTCGCGGAGCAGACGGAAAAGATCGATATATCCGGAGTGTGTGAACGTAAATGTGCAGAGCGGATCAGCGATGTATTTCTTTACGACTTCCTCGTCGTAGGAGATCCAGTCGGACGGAGTCTTCGGCCTGCTGATCTTCTTGAGGTACTGCTTATTGATGGTCCTGTCAAGCATGTTTGCCGGACGCTTGTCGCCAAGGAACAGCCGCTGGATCTTCGCAAGGAGCGTGAGCGGACGCAGAAGCTTATTTGACTTCGCGGTGCCCGAGAGGATCAGCCCGGCGCAGTCGTTCCCGTATCTGGCGTACCAGTTTCTCGCGATAAAAGAACCCATGGAGTGGCCCAGTACGATGTAAGGGATGTCTTTATATGTTTCCTTCATGATGCGGTGAAGTTTCTCAACGTCTTCGATCAGGTGCTCCCAGCCGTCTTCGCGTCCGAAATAGCCGTAGATGCCCCCTTCGCCGACGGTCCGTCCGTGTCCCATGTGATCTTCGCCGCAGACGATGTAACCCTTATCTGTCAGGTATTCCGCGAGATTGGTGTACCGCTCCATGTATTCGCACATTCCGTGTACGATCTGGACGATTCCCCGGACCTGCGTCTCCGGAACCATTTTGAAATAGGTGATCAGGGTCTCGCCGTCGGACCCCATAAAAGTATCCTGTTGAAAAGGCATTTCTCCATCCTCCCTTGCTATCCCTATTATACAGTTTATGAGCGGTTTTATATAGTGAATAGCAAAAGGTCGCGTGAAAGTTCTTGACGGTCACGTGACCGCGTGATATTATATACACAATCCGGACGATCGGCGCACTATACATCGCAGGTGCTCCGAACAGAAGGAGAATAACGGGAAAGGAGGCATCTTCGATGAGTGATTATCTTCCGGGAACATTGATCAGTGTTTCAAAGGACCACCTGAAGAATGTGGATCAGATCCTGGATCCGATGTTCTTGATGGAAGGCATGCAGCTCCGTCAGGTGACAGGGCTCCTCGGAATCGAGGCGCACACGGTGCAGAACTGGGTCAAGCGCGGTTTTGTAGAGTCGCCGGTGAAGAAACTGTATAACAGAGATAAGTTTATCCGGCTGGCGATCCTGAACTACTTTAAAGATGTCTTCTCGCTCGAAGGGATCATCTCGCTTCTGAAGATGGCGGACCAGGACAGCACGGTCTATAGTGCTTTTTGCAAATTGCTCTCGATGGCGCCGGTCGATCCGATCCGGTCGGAAACGAAACTGAGTGACATTGTGACGCGGGTCGTCGATACTGAGGATTTCGACTTCGGAAAAACGAGCAAAGAACAGGCCCGGCGGCTTTTGACGATACTTTATACGGCGCATCTTTCCATCGTTCTGAAGAAAGAAGCGGAGAGACTATTAACAGAGATTTGAAAGGAGAATGAAAATGGAATTTCTTACGAATTGGTTTGAAGCACTGAATCTGCCGGAGCAGATCTTCGCGTGCATCGCCGTCGTGTTTACTGTACTGCTGATCTTCCAGTTTATTCTTCTTCTGATCGGCGCAGCATCCCACGCGGGAGACCTTGACGGACACGATATCGGCGGACATGGCCACGACTTCGGTGATGGACATGACATGGATATGGGCCACGATGTCGGACATGACTTCGGAGATGGCGGGCACGATTTCGGTCATGCGGGACATGACTTCGGAGGACACGGTGATGTCGCCCATGACATCGGACATGATTTCGGACACGGCGACTTCGGCGGCGTCCACGGCGATGTCGCAGGAGGAGCAGTACATGACGGTACAAGTGCTTTTGGCGCGGACGGATCAGATGGCGGAATCGAAGTAACACATGACGGTTCCTACGAGTACAGCCACGACATGGAAGCAGGATCCGGACACGTCGGAGCGATTGCACACGACTTCGCAGATGTACAGGGCGGCGTGGTCGTCGATGTACACACCGGCGACATCTATCTGGCGGACGCGGCACCGCACGACCTCATGGTCCACGGACCGGACGTAGGAATCCCGGATCAGGATCTGCCGGACGGAAGAACGTATGTGGACCATGCGGACAAGGTGCACGGCTCCGGATTCCGCCTCGTAACGATGCAGGGTATCATCGCATTCTTCTCCATCTTCGGATGGACCGGACTTCTGTTCATGAAAGGCGGGCTTCCGGTATGGGCCGCAGCGATCCTGGCATTTATCTGCGGTTTCCTGGGAATGTTCCTTATGGGACTGGCGCTCTGGGGTATGCAGAAGATACAGTCGGATGGTACACTGAATATAAAGTTCGCGCTCGGCAAGACCGGCGAAGTGTATATCCCGATCCCGGGAAAGCGTGCACAGCCCGGTAAAGTTATGGTAGAGGTCCAGGACCAGCTTCAGGAATTTGAGGCGGTCACGGACGAGGAAGAGAAGATCCCGACCGGAACTCCGGTAACGGTGATCGGCATTACAAAGGGTACAACACTGATTGTGACCAAACATAATTAACAAGAAGTAGTAGGAGGAAACGAAAATGCCATTTGAAGTAATTTGCTTATTAGTTGTAATTGCTCTGCTGGTGTTCACACTGTTCTTGATCTTTCTTTCAAGATACAGAAAGTGCCCGTCTGACCGTATCATGGTCATCTATGGTAAGGTTGGTAAGAATGCGGACGGAACCGCGCGCTCATCGAAATGTATTCATGGTGGTGCTGCGTTTGTTTGGCCGATCATTCAGTCGTACCAGTACCTGGACCTGACGCCGATCTCGATCGCTGTTGACCTTCGTTCGGCACTGTCCCGTCAGAACATCCGTATCGACGTACCGTCTATCTTTACAGTCGGTATCTCTACAGAGCCCGGTGTTATGCAGAATGCAGCCGAGCGTCTCCTTGGCCTGAAGCTCTCGGAGATCCAGGAACTCGCAAAGGACATCATCTTCGGTCAGCTCCGTCTCGTTATCGCGACGATGGACATCGAGGAGATCAACACCGACCGTGATAAGTTCCTCGAAGCAGTTTCCAGAAACGTGGAAACAGAGCTTAAGAAGATCGGTCTCCGCCTGATCAACGTTAACGTAACGGATATTTCCGATGAGTCCGGCTACATCAGCGCTCTTGGTAAAGAGGCAGCTGCAAAGGCGATCAACGACGCGAAGAAGAACGTTGCTGAGAAGGAAAGAGACGGTTCTATCGGTGAGGCTCTCGCCCAGAAGGATCAGAGAATCCAGGTTGCATCTGCAAACTCCATGGCGATCCGTGGTGAGAACGATGCGAAGATCGAGGTTGCAAATTCCGAGGCTGTCCGCCGTGAGAAAGCCGCTGAGGCGATGAGACTGGCGATCGCAGCTGAGAAGGTTCAGGCCGCTAAGGCACTCGAAGAAGCATACGCTGCAGAAAAAGAAGCTGAGCTTTCCCGTTCTGCCCGTGAAAAAGCAACCCTCGAAGCCGACGTTATCGTTAAGGCTGAGATCACAAAGAGAGAGATCGAGCTCGCTGCTGAGGCAGAGGCTGAAAAGATCAGAAGACAGGCAGCCGGTGAAGCGGACGCTATCTATGCGAAGATGGAAGCGCAGGCTCGTGGTATGCAGGAGATCTTAAGTAAGCAGGCTGCAGGTTTCGAGAAGATCGTTGCCGCTGCAGGTGGCGATGCGAAGAACGCTATGATGCTCATGCTCGCCGACAAGATGGAAGACCTCATGAAGATCCAGGTAGAAGCGATCCGCGACCTGAAGATCGACAAGGTAACCGTTTGGGATTCCGGCAACGGCACAGGTACCGACGGCAAAAGCTCTACTGCTAACTTCATCTCCGGCCTCATGAAGAGTGTTCCGCCGATGAATGAAATCTTCGAGATGGCCGGCATGAATCTTCCGGAGTTCCTTGGAAAGAAGATGGACAAGCCGGAAGACGGCGCTGTAGTATCTGCAGTAGACGCCAAGGAAATCGCATCGGATGCGAAGGAAGTATCCGACGATGCAAAAGAAGCTGAAGCAGTAGAAGCCCCGAAGGCTTTTGAGGCAGCCAATGTTTCTGAAGCTGCAAAGGCGGAAGATTCCGCAAAGGCAGCAGCTCCGGCAGCACAGACAGCTCCGGCAAAGTCCGCTGCTCCTGCAAAAGCACCTGCCCAGGCAGCTCCTGCAGCGGAAACACAGGTTCCGATCTGGGAGAAGAATCCGCCGATGGACAACACTCAGGAATAAAAACTGAATAAGTAGCAGAACCGGAGCTCTAAGTGAAAACATTCACTTAGAGCTCCTTTTTTGTCTTTTTAGATGAATTGGTATTGTCGGGTATTCCGCCTCATGTCGCGCGACAGTGCTTTTCCGGAATTTTGAGAGTACTTTTCCAGTATTTTTCCATAAATCCGCTCCGAAATGGAAATCTATTGGAAATCCTTCACGAAAAGCACTCAACACACCGATTTTTCCAGAATATTTCCACAAATGCGCTCTGTTTTGGAAAAATATGAGAAAAACATCACGAAAAGCACTCATCGCTTCGATTTTTCCATAGAATTTCCAAAAACGTCCCTCGATTTGGAAATCTATTGGAAATCGGAAATCTAACCTGCGAAAAGATTCATCCTTGGGAATCTTAATCGAAAAGTTCGTTACCCGCGTGCGCGGATCGACAGCAGGACCATGAGTTTCAGCGTCTCAATCAGGCGGCCGCGGGCTTTTGCATCGACGGCGCGGGTAGCCTCGAAGATGC
>ONFC01000145.1 GCA_900317035.1 uncultured Eubacteriales bacterium | reverse complement strand
TGGAAGTCTCCGGGTCCGAAGAAAGATCTGATGGATCCTGCTTCTCCTCCCTGCTACTGCTTTTTTCTTCCGAAGACTGATCCTCATCCTCCTCGGACACTTCTGAACTTATGGAAAGATCCGTCTCAGAAGTTGTCGAAGAATCTGAAGAAGATTCTTTGATTTTTTTGTCCCAGCACGAGGTCAGGAGCAGCGCAGTTGTCAGTAAAATGATCAGGATCTTACGAGAACCCATCTTTCCATATTCCCCCATGTTAATACCTTAGATTACATTGTATTGCAAAACCGGGAGAAAGTCTATTTCAATTACATTATTATTTTGACATTTCCCTGTGAAATCAGGCAAACTTGATCACCACTTCTATCCTGAAGAGAGCATGCCGCAAAATCAGCCGATCTTGTCTGGTTCACCTTGTAGATTACCCGTATATTCTGTACGTTTAGGAGGGATCACATTGGATGATGTCGTTTCCTCCGGGGAGGTGGTGGTTGTTTCTTCTTTCGGATATTCATCCACACTCTCAACAGGAGCAGTGGTTACTCCTGTCGAAACATTTACATCAGGATTATCGTTCTGTTCAGATGTCGCAGTCTTAACGCCGGAATCATCTTTCGGTTCATCAGTCGAATCGGAAGACTTTGTCAAACCAGGTTCAGAAGAATCTCCTGAAGATTCAAAAACTTTCTGTTCAGTCTGTTCAACAGAAAACGATGATCCTTCATCGAAAGCAGTGGGACTCTCAAGATCTTTCCAAGAATTTGCGCTTTCTTCATCATCGAATTCAAGCGCAAAATTCTCAGAAGGCTCTGTGGAAGCTAATTCGGAAGATGCTGAAGTATCAGTTTTATCCTTGTTACCTCCACAGGCAACACCCATTAAAAGACACGAAATGATAGGAATAACAATCAGTTTTCTCATTAGGTATTGCCTGATTCGAAGTATGCATTAGCTTTCTGGTTATAGAAATACAAAGCTCTACCAAGATAAGCCACTTTTTGATTTTCGGTATCCTGCATCGCAAGAAGCGCATAACTCATTACGCTGGCTCTAATCTCGTATGTGTCTCCACCATATGAAATACTGAAATCATGTTCCGCATCAAGATTCGGAGCAGATATGTTATGAATATACAATGAGTATCTGTTTTCTCCGATTTGTTTTGCTTGAACCGGTACACCGTCGATACAGAAAGTATAAGAATCAACCGGCACTGAACCATCAAGCACAAAAGTTACGCGAAGAGTATTGTCTTCGATGAAGTTTACATTGTACGTATTCTTCACAAAACCAATAGGCTTCCTATCCTGAAGAACCTTAACTCCATACGCAGCCTCTAACGCCGCGAGTTCATTATCAAGGCGGAACATATAGAATTCAGTACTTGACGGGGAATTGTCATTGTTTTTAAAGTAAGACGATGCACATGCACCATAATCATACAAAGCCGCAGCCAGTTCACGCATTTTACGATCAGAACCTAGGGTTCTCATTTTATTGGCGTACTCCCGAACAGAGTACTGGAATCCGTTATTCCGAGGAGTGCCTTTTCCATCATGCATGGTAGCCTTGGTTCCGTCTCCATGGTATACATTTATCGTGACCATATCTGCATAGTCCGGTATTTCGACCGGATAAGAAAGAACTGTGTTTTCACCAGCCGGAGTGCCGGATGAAATCTTAATTGTCTTCGAAGATCCCGTTTTGGTAAACTCTACATATGCGTCCGAATCAGACTTCAAATCGTCCGAAAAGCGGAAAGTAAAAAGCATCTTCAATTTTCCGGAAAAATCTACCGTAGCGGAATCCAGAACAGCTTCATATCCGTAGCCGCACGTCGTGCAATAACTTGGGCCTACTATATGCGGTTGTTCTTCTTCTACATATCTGCAGTCCTGACATACTCTTGAGTGTCCTGTCGGCGTAACTACATAAGTCGCATTACTATGATTACAGTGATTCATCACTATACGCGTATGCTTGAAACAATCATCAACATCTTTCGTTGCCAGATAATCATTGTTGTCTAAATATTTCGTTATTATTATCGGAGTCGCAACTGACACCGATCCTGAAGGAATAGTAGACGGATCGTCTGAAGCACTGCAGATAAATGCAGAACCACCATCAGAAGTTGTTACGTCAAGATATTCTGTATTCGATACTGTGATCACCGGAGATCCTGAAGTATATGTTCTTGAACCACCGAAGCCATTTCCGATACCTGCTCCTTTTCCATCCTCGCTGGTTGCAAACGAGGAAATATCCACTCCAATGTTAATAATTCCGAAGGATCCATTTACTCCACCACCGATGGCTGCAGCACCGCCACAGCCGGTCACATTAAAATGGCCTTTTACTATAGAAATATTCGGGGCTGAAGTGTTTTCACCTCCGCCGATTCCTGCAGCACCATATCCACCAGTAGCAGAAACATCACTAGTTGTCTTGAGTGTTATATCATGAGGCTCGCCAGCTACAGCGTTTGCTCCTGTTCCAATACCGGCACCACCTTTACCACCTTTAACATTCAAAGATCCACCTATAAAAGTCAGAGTACCATTATACTCCCCGGAGTTTCCGCCTATAGCGGCATTTCCATCCTCGACCGTATTACTATTGTATCCACTACTAATAAAAATATATCCTGCCGCGTAAGAAGACGGCGGATATACTGTCAGCGATGATCCTGACGGAACATGAATGCCCTTGGGAGCTGTCAATCTCTTATCTCCATATAAAACAAGACTAACATCGCCTTGAATCTCAATTCTATTAGCTACCGTCACAGAAGTATCTACTACGTACCATCCGTCAGACCACACATCCTCGTCAGATGTAACCTTTGTAGCAGTGACATCATATGTCGTGTAATCTTCCGGATTATAATAATGTGCACTAATTTGAGTTGCCGAAACTGTCATAGGCATCATTGTTGCCACCATTGTTGCTCCAACAATAACTGCACTTAACCGCTTAATCATCTTTGTACCCTTCATCAACCAACCCTCCAAAAAACACAAAAATGCAAATGAAGCAACAAATTATTACCCTTGTTCCGGGCCCCAATTACTCGTTACAATCACATCTTCATTTTCAAAAGAGATAACTTCTATTCTGATTTCGTCATAGATTTCTTTAAGTTCCATTGACAACCTCCTGGATCCTAATAATGATCCTATAATTCTTCCATCCCCAGTATAGTTTCGCACAGCCATCATCAAATGTAAAGAATTAAAAACAAAAGACCGTGCCGAGAAAAACTCATCGACATGGTCTTCAATATATTTCTGATTAATCTGAATTCTATTTCCAGATTAGAAGTCGCTAAGTTTATTCTTCCGAAACAAGTGTCGAAAGCGCCTGATAAAAATCCGGGCAGTCCTTTTCAAGACGGATCGGGCGACCTTCCATGTTTACGAAGCAGTGCTCGGACTTGGCTTCACAGACGACCTTTCCTTCCGCGTTCTTCATCTCATAGCCGATTGTCAGGCGCACGCCCTTCAGGACAAGGACTTTCACATAGATCGTGATGACCTCCGGGAATGTCGTACTTCCCTTGTACTTCACTTCAATCGAGATGACCGGAGACGCGACGCCGCTTGCTTCGAGCTTATCGAAATCCCAGCCGATCTTACTTAAGAAATCGACTCTGGCTTCTTCCATCCAGCGGACATAGTTACTGTGATGAGTGATGCTCATCTTATCCGTCTCGTAGTACTGTACTTTATGTTCATAGGGTTCTACATTCTGCATAGGAAGTGCCCATCCGTTTCTTTGTTTTATCCTTCGTAAGTATACAAAAAAAGAACAGGCCGCGAAAGCCTGTTCTTTCATGTTATCTGATCGTTGTTCGTTTACTCGATCGGTTCGAAGTCAGCAGCGCCGTGCTTACAGAGCGGGCAGACGATGTCATCCGGGAGCTCGTCGCCTTCATAGACATATCCGCAGACCTTGCAGACCCAGCCTTTCTTTCCTTCCGTCTCCGGCTTCGGCTTGACGTTCTTCTGGTAGAAGGTGTAAGTCATGGTCTCCTTGTCGCTTAAGACACGGGCTTCCGTTACCGAGCAGATGAACATGCCGTGAGTATCCAGATCGACATAATCTTCCACCTTCAGGGACATGAAGGAATTGATGTACTTCGGCAGGAACACAAGACCGTTGTCCGAACGGAGGATATTCTCGCAGTCTGCAAACTTATCGACATTTCTTCCGCTCTGGAAACCGAAGTTCTCGAAGACTTTGAACGGGGCTTCGACGGACAGGCAGTTAACGTTCATGACACCGGTCTGCTTGATGACGTGGTGCGAATAGTTCTGCTTGTTGATCGTCACCGCGATACGGTTCGGCGTATTCGTCACCTGAGTGACTGTATTTACGATCAGTCCGTTGTCCTTCTTACCGTCATTGGAGGTCACGACATAAAGGCCATATCCGATATTAAAGAGAGCGGTCAGGTCATTCTTGTTTGCAGTATCTTCCTTCTGCGCGAGGTAGTCCTGGCAGAGTTCTTTTGCCAGAGCATCGACCTGTGCCTTTGACTCGTCATTTAGAGCTGACATGATCTTGACGTTATTCTCTGTATATGTGATGTTCTTGCTCTTTTCGAGCATCGCCTTCATGGTGCGGATCGCCTGCGGCGCCCAGGAACCGTTCTCGATCATGGCGATGGTCTTATTCTGGAACTGGCGCTCGGTCAGATGGTGGATAAACTCACGCATGAACGGGAACACATCCGCGTTATACGTTGTCGTCGCAAGAACGATACGTCCATAGCGGAACGCATCCTCGACACACTCGGCCATATCTTCTCTGGCCAGATCATTGACGACCACCTTCGGGCAGCCGTTCTCTTTGAGCTTATTGGCAAGAAGTTCGACG
>ONFC01000172.1 GCA_900317035.1 uncultured Eubacteriales bacterium | reverse complement strand
GCGATGGCGGACTTCGATTTCTCGAAGAAAAGCGGATCAAAAAGACTCGATGAGATCGGCGATCTGTCGCGCGATCTGGATCTCATGGCCGGATCTCTCGACGAGAAGATAGGTGAACTGAATCAGAAGAATGTGGAGATGGAGAAGAAGAACCGGGAACTCTCGGAAGAGGTTTCCCGCCGAAAAGAACTAGAGAGCCAGAAGGATATGTTTTTCTCGGCAGCGTCGCACGAACTGAAGACTCCGGTGACGATCTTAGAAGGACAGCTCCGCGGCATGATCGATGGTGTCGAACCGTACACGGATCACGAGGAATATCTGCCGCGTGCACTCGGGACGGTGAAACGCATGGAGAGCCTCATTAACGAGATCCTGATCGCATCGCGCATGCAGTCGGGAAAAGAGATCGTGGCGGCGAGAGTGGATATGGTGCAGCTCCTGGAGGAGAAAATGGAGGATAGCGAAGATCTTTTCGAATCCCGTGGACTTAAGATGGATCTGTCATTTGAAAACGGACTGATCTTCGAAGGAAATCGGGAACTCACATCGCTCGCGATCGGTGCATTTTTAAGTAATGCGGCATTCTATTCGGAAGAGGGCACGACGGTCTTTGTTGACGCGGAGAAATCAGAAGACGAGAATAAAAAAGTGATTCTTGTTTCGATCCGTAATGCAGGGCACATCGAAGAAAAAGATCTTACGCATCTATTCGAGCCGTTCTACCGCGCGGATAAATCGAGAAACAGAAGATCAGGAGGCTCCGGGCTGGGGCTTTATCTGGCGAAGCTGATCCTTGAAAAGCAGGGCGGCGCCTGCCGGATGGAAAATGACGGATCAGACGTACTGGCGACGGTCGAGATCCCGGCAGTTTTGGAGGAGAGAAAATGAAGGAACTGGATCTTCACGGAATTACATTTATGCGCCCGGTGAGAGAAGGCACACCCGAGTGGTATTATGCGATGGATTACGATAACGGCGACCTTTATGAAGCGCAGGAGATCTATGAGC
The DNA here is from genome assembly GCA_900317035.1 of uncultured Eubacteriales bacterium. Classification (GTDB taxonomy): domain Bacteria; phylum Bacillota; class Clostridia; order Saccharofermentanales; family Saccharofermentanaceae; genus Scatonaster. The sequence goes on along the minus strand of ONFC01000172.1, from coordinate 2,685 downwards.
ACAACGGCCATGTGGACGGGAACCATCTTTATCTGATCCACTATCCGGATGCGGAAGTGATCGAACCTCTTTCTTCCTGTTCGAATAATGCGATCGGCGAGCCGGTCTATCATGACGGGAAGATCTCTTTTATCTCCGTGGATTTCCCGAGTGATCTCATCACGATCTACCAGTTTGACTGCGCAAAAAGAACCTGCAAAGAGCTGGATTCTTTTTCTCTTTCTGATGTGAAAGACTGCTTTAATCTCCGGCTTTTCGAGCACCCGCTGACGCTGACGCGCCAGGGGAATGACGGGACGCTGGAAATTGTGTGGCCGAAGAAAAATACTATCAAGATCTCCGAGAAAGAAAGCTTCTTTTACATGGAAGAAAACCGTCTCTATCTGAACCGCTGGTACGAGGATCCGGATTATCGCGAAGAGACCGTGGTCCGCTATATCGAAACAGGAGATGTGATCGAGATCCTCCCGGGGGACATCCACATCATGCCAAATGGTGAGCTGTGGCACCTTTATTAAGAACAGCTGATGGCCGTAATTGAACTAACGTATAGCCGCGCAGGGATTTCCGATCTGCGCGTTTTTTTCTTCTCCACATAAAATCCATATAACCTCCCTTTGGGATCCTTGTTCGGAGAGTACCATCATCTCAAACACAACGAAGGGATGGTTATTCCAACATGAAAAATATATACAAGAAAACCAAACTGGCGAAGGCCGCTGCAGCAGCGCTGAGCATTATCGTCATGGGAGAGTGCTTTTGCGGATGCGGGAAAAAGAAGGAAAGTACAGGAAGTAGTGCGCCTGCTTCAGACGAAGGACAGGCTACCAGTTTGAGCCTGGATACCGGGAGAGACCTGAAGATCCAGACACTGAAAAATCACATGAGCGATGCCGAGCGTGCATCGGTGACGGAAGGGCCGCTTCGACTTCTGGATAAGCCCTGGGAAAAAGGGACGACAGCGGGCGAGTATGGCGACGGTGTGTACGTCGAACTGTGGACACGGGAGGATTTTCTCCGGGATATGGAAGAACATCCGGAGGTTTATTCCTATATGACGCCGGAAGAACTGGAGGAGTATAAGGCGAACTGCGTTTCGTCTATTCGCGGATTTACTGTGGATGGGAGAAATTACGGCTGCATGATCATCCCCGGATGTGTCGATGTGTACGGTTTTTACTACACTTACAAAGATGGGCAATTTGAGCCAAGTGAAATCAGGGACATGGAAGACCTAAAGAGGATCCTTCCGGATCTGATGAAGGAGTATCAGAAAGAGGAATACAAGTATGCCTACATCTCGGACGCTTTCGATCCGGAGCAGATGGAAAAAGATGTCATCCGGGTTTTTGAAGCAGTGGAGGCAAAACAGTACCAGAAGCTTCCGCTGAACACGACGTCGGAATGTTTCGAGAGGTTGCTGGAGAAGCAAAGGGGGCTGGACTATTCCTGGGAACTGGATGAGGACGCGGTCGCGGCCATCAGGGATCAGGTGACGGAATATCATCTTCACGATGATGAACTGGATAGAGACTTCGTGGTGCATGTTGCGGTGCCAAAAGGATACGAAGAGGCGGCGAAGAAGACGGCTGGGGAAGATGCAGGAACAGACGGGGGAAGTGCTTTTCCCGCATTCGTATTAACGGATGCGGTCTGGAGATTTAACGATATCGCGAAGCTTCTTTCAGAGATGGAAGCGGGGCGGGCCAAGCCGCAGATCCTGATCTCCATCGGGCATGACTATTCCATCAGTAATTCCGACAACATGGAGCGCGCCGCGGTGTTCTGCGAGGGGAAGGATAAGTTCCTCGATTTCATCACGGATAATCTGATGCCGTATCTTGGGGAAAAATATGCGATCGACTACGGGAACTCGACGCTCTTCGGTCACTCGCTTGGCGGTGTGTTCTCGCACTATGCGCTCTTCAATTCCGACCGCTACGAGAACCAGCCTTTCGGCTGTTACATCATCGGAAGTCCGGCCTTCTGGTCGCCGTATTCCCGGGAGATGAGCGACTATCCGGAACAGGCAAAAGACTACGGATATTTCGAGAGAAACCAGACGATGGGAAAGAGTGCTTTTATCACGGCGGGATCCGACGAGGATGAAGATTATCAGGAGTACTTCCAGGATGGCGATTCCACCACGGAAAGCATCGCGCATCTGGCAGAGCGGATCAACGCGCACTGCGATCCGGGATCCCCGGCGGCACAGTCGAAACTCTATAAGAGCCACCACTACCAGTACATCCCGGAGATGCTGGTGGAGTATGCGGACGGGACGCGCTGAGAAGACGCATATAGATGCGATTTTGCGAACGGTCATGGAGTTTTCCAGATTTGTTCCAGATTAGTGGATGAATTTGGAAATCTGGTGGAAAAACTGGAGAAAAAGGTGCATTGTCGATCAGTTTTCCAAATTCTTTCTCACCTGAACATGCTTTTTGGAAATCTGGTGGAAAAAACGCACGAAAGGCTCCTTTGATCTTCAGATTTCCAGATTTGTTCCAATTTTCAGGGAGAAATTGGAAATATATAAGAAAAAACGGACCATTCAAAGAATAAACGCACTTTTTTCCAAAATCTTTCTCACTTGGGACTGTTTTTTGGAAATAATCTGGAAATCCGGCGTAATGAAAAGGGGCGGCTCGCATGTGAGTCGCCCCTTTGGCTTTTTCCGCTATG
>ONFC01000185.1 GCA_900317035.1 uncultured Eubacteriales bacterium | reverse complement strand
GCGGAACAGTTTCGTGGAGATCTTCTTCTCCGACACATAGATCGCGATGCAGGTGGCACATACGACACTTCCGGCATCATAAAGTGCAGACAGCTGATCCCAGAGATGCCGTGATGGCGCGGAATCCGCAGACAGGTCACTGGCCGCCTGCTCCATCCAGTTATATCCAGGGAAGTCCAGCGGAGAAAAGATCAAGGCAGCAAGATAGGACAGAAATGCCACTATACCCAGAAGCCCGATCCAGTGGATCAGTTTCTTTTTTCCATTCGTATCTATATTCGTATCTACATTCGGAACTACATTCGTATCTAAACTCATAGTCATCTTATTTTCCATGTGTTTCTTATCCCCATCTTTTCTCATTTTTCCGGTACTGCCAGTTTTTTCGGTACTTCCAGCTGAAGACTAAACCATTTCACAAACTCCGTGATATTCTTGGGGACAGTGCTTCTGCCGTCGCCAAATCTTTTTTCTTCTCCGGATGTGATCTGATCCATCCGGTAATCGATCAGTGAGTGCATGGTGAGCGAATATGTCATCGAAGCCATATCCACATTCTCATTTCTGATCTTCCCGTGCACCGCCAAGGCGTAGAACAGATCCCTCGACTGGGCAAGCATCCGCTCTGTCTCTTCCACCATGATCTTCGCGGCGACCGGATTTGTGGATCGTTCGGAATAAAGGACCTTGAAGAACCGGAGCATATCTTTATCGGACACGATCCCCATATAAGCAGAAAGAGAACCCATAAGGATCTCCTGAAGGCTCTTCTTCTCAAACATCGCGGCATAATCCAGAGGAGCCGTCCTGCTGTTTTTCAGCGCCTGCTCGCGAAGAAAACGGTACATCTCCTGGATGATCTCGTCCTTCGACTTGAAGTGGTTATAGATAGAAGGCGCCTTGATCCCCACCTTCTCCGCAATCTGCGACATAGACACACCTTTCATGCCGTTTGCAGAGGCAAGTTCCAGCGTCGCGTAGATGATCTCCTCTTTTCTGCTCATTGTCATCGACCTCACATTCACTTTCATTCGTTAGAGATTATACTAACGGTCGTTAGTTTTTGTCAACAAAAAGTTTTTGCTGATTACATTCAAACTGTAATCACTAAGGGGGGGAGTTCATTCTTGATAGGGAGTTAGTAAAGATTACTAGGGGGGCGATCCAGCACCGCTAAGGGTTTAATCCAGCGACTGGCACTCGATGGTCTTCATCATCTCGCAGAAGCCGTTTCTCTCATAGAAGCGCATGCCATCCACATTTCCGGGGAATACCTGCGTACGGATGAAGTCCACGCCCTTCTCTTTTCCATACTTCTTCGCCGCTTTGACTAAGATGGTGCCGATGCCTTTGCTACGAAGATCCTCGCGGACGCAAAGGTCCTGCATATAGACCACGCTCTGCGGCTTCAGGCAGGAGACTTTTTTCTGCTGAAGGATCATCACATGCACAAATCCGACTGCTTCGCCGCCGATATCTGCTATCAGGATATCCTGGGTATCACTGTCAAAGATCGACTGGAAGAATTCGTCTGTTCTCTCTCCGATCACAAAGTGCTCCGGCTGGTACCTCACGCCGTCTTCCTCCAGCGCCAGATAAAGATCACGAAGCGCCGGAAGATCATCCAGCGTTGCTTTTCGAATCGTCACATCCAAATTCATAAATACCTCCAGAAGAGTGGAAATCGAGGTCACCCCGGATGGGACATCCTTACCAAAGCGGTTCAGCCACAAAGTCCTGATCCCCAGTGCCGACGCCCCTTTAACATCGCTGCTTACCGAATCTCCGATATGAATCACTTCCTCCGGATCAAGTCCGGTCTTGGAAAGCGCCAGCTCGAACAGTTCTTTTCGCGGTTTATAAGACCTGGCATCTTCCGATGTAAACACGCCGGCCGGCTTGAGACCGTGGTACTCGATGGCACTACGGATATCAATGTTATCAATATTGGAAACAATATAGATCGGGAGCGGGGATCTATCGAAAAACTCTTTCGTATCTTCAAAAATCTCCGGCCGGCTCCACTGGGAAAACAGTCGGTCGCATAAGGCGTTAGCATCTGCCGCAGATTCGAATTTCCCGGTCGTGTGGGCAAGTGCTTTTCGCTCGATATCGCGCTGCAGCTCGAAGCTGTCGCCAAAGGAAGAAACGAACATGTTCTGAAAGTCCTTCCACCAGAAAGAATCGATCTCGGAAGGCGCCGCCCCGTTTCCTGTGTCATGAATGATATTGGTGATCTCCTTTATGATCTCCCCGTCTTCATGAACGAGCGTCCCGTAAAAATCGACAAACAGTGCTTTTATCATCGCAGACTCCTTCGCCTTATTCCTGAGATATGGTCAAATCCTCATACTCAGGATGACCGGCCAGTGCTTTTCGAACATCAATATTGTAATCGACCACCATGCAGTGCGCATCCTCATCGTCGAAATACTCGCGGATGCGGACGCCGCCAAATGCCTCCATCGTCTTCCAGGACGCCGGATTATCAAGGTCCGCATCCATAAACACAGTCTCAATGCCGTGCGCGGCGCAGACTTTCAGGCCCAGGTAGAGGTTCATGTTGTTGTACCCCTTGCCGCGCTCCGTCGGGCGGATGCAGTAGCCGATGTGGCCGCCGTACTTACTCAGCCTCTTGTTGAGCGCCAGACGGATGTTGATCATGCCCACGATGCGCTTGTCCGACTCACGGACCAGAAAATACGTCCGCGCCGGCACCCGCTCCTCGCTCGGCACCTGCACATAATCTCTCTCCAGCTTCTTAAGCCACCCCTCATAGTCATCAACGTAGCTATCCAGCGCGCCGGTGCCGTTGATGTCCGACTGATGCGCGTAAAACTCCCGGATGAACTCGATCGCATCCTTCTTTCTGCCGATCGCCGGCACCTCGAAATACAGTCTCTCCATATGGTCTCCTAATCCTTGAACAGCCCGGAGATCTTTCCTGCGCCAAGGATGTTGCCGGTGTTCCCGTCTTTGTCCGTGTCCAGCGCCTTGATGAAATCGCCGATCTGCGGACAGCCGTCTCTCAAGCTGCCCTGGATCTTCTCGACGGGATTCTTCAGCGCAATCACGTAAACCACGTAATTGTGCGTGCTCCCTTTCGGCGGATACGGTCCGACGTAGTGCCGCCTGTCGGAGAATCCCTC
>ONFC01000144.1:4365-9263 GCA_900317035.1 uncultured Eubacteriales bacterium | reverse complement strand
CTCGAAGGGCCTATCCGCAGAGAACATCCTTAAGTGGATGGAAGGAAACAGGCAGTTTATCACGAACTGGCATGAGCGGTATAACATCGAGATCTTTAAGCTCGCGATCGCTGAAGAAGTGCCGGTCATCGATATTACATCAGTTTTTCTGGAGCATAAGAATTATTCCCGCTACCTGTGCGAAGACGGCATCCATCCGAATGAAAAAGGACAGAAGCTTATCGCCGAAGCCATCAAGGCGCACGTGAAGAGAAGAAACATCCGCTTTGACGAAAACAAGTGATCTCAGGCCTCGGCCAGTACGACCTCCGCGAGCTTTTCCGCAAGCGTGATATGAGAATCTTCCGTAAGATGCAGCGAGTCTTCTTCCGACGGCTCGACGCATGTCGCGGCATCGAAGAAAATGCACCCTTTTTCGTCTGCGATCTTCCTGTAGTTTTCCGAGAAAAACTTCGATTCGCCGATCGATCTTTCTGCAAAAGCACTGGAAAATACCGATTCCGGCATTCCTTCCCCAATCAGTGGCGGGGAGACCAGGATGATCTTCGGGATGAATCCCTGCTTTTCCTGCGTTACAGTCTTGATCTCATCTACCAGTGTTCCGGCGTCCTGCGCGATCTGGGATGCGGACTTCCCGAAAACCTCTTTCAGGTCATTGGTGCCGAGCATCATGATCACGATATCCACGGGCTTATGCGTGTTGAGGCAAGGTGCTAGATAATCAAGCCCGTTTTTCCAGCCTTCGATGGGATCGTCAGTCACGGTAGTTCTGCCGTTGCAGCCTTCTTCGATGATGGTGAAGGACTCGGGGATCTTTTCGGGGATCTCGTCGGCAAGTTCCATCGCGCCGAGTAGATACCGCTTCATGGAATCATACGCAGTCTTATTATCCAGGATCTCCTGGAGGTGTCCCGGCCAGCGGATCGTACGGGGATAGCGCAGACCGTTTCTCGGATCATAGCCATACGTGTTTGAATCGCCGTAACAAAGAATGTTTTTCATAGTTTCGCCTCCGCATCTGATACAGGTGTTCTTGCATGTGATGAACCCTGCAAATGTTTCCGGTGCCCTAACTATTTTCATTATAACAAAAGAGCGTGCAAAGAAAATACGAAGATTCTGCAGATCAGCAGCTTGTAACTTCGATTCTTCAGATCATCTGATTGTTGCTTCGCCCGGAGGCTGCAGTGGATAGAAAATGCCGCAGTGGATAGAAATAATGTGAGCGGCGAGTGCTTTTCACGCGGGAAAACGACAAATCACGCGTGTTTGTCAGTTTTTGTCGAGCGAAACGGGTAGAAAAGCAAGCGCCAAACAGTATTCAATAGAGGTACCCCTTCTGGAGATGCAGCTTTTCCTTCTTGAAAAGAACTCGCCCCAGACAAGATAGGATGAAATGGACGATTGTTCGTGTTGGAATCCTATCCGATTAAAGTGGTGATAGGATCAAAAACTCATATTGTCAAAGAAGATCCTATCATAGGAAAACAAAGATAGGATCAAGTAAGGAGAAAAGCAGAATTGATCCTATCCGAGAAGAGAACAGATAGGATCAATTTCAGAAATCATCTAATAAGATCCTATTGAAGAAGAAAAGACATAGGATCAAATAACCGAAATATCATGTTTGATCCTATTAAGCACCGAAAAGCATAGGATCAAATACAAGTAAAACAAGAAAAGATCCTATTTCGGGCAAGACAAGACTCAAACGAGCAAAGGAGAGATGTATGAAGACACTGTTGCTGCTTTTCCAAAGAAGACTTGAAGAGCTTAAGACCGCGGAAGAAAAAGCGTTGAAGCAAATAGAAGATTCTCCGGAGGGGTCGCTTCGAGTCGCGAATAATGATGGGTTCACAAGGTTTTACCACGTAACAGATCAAAGTGGCAAAAATGGTGCATACATAAGGAAGAAGAGCAGTCACCTTGCCCGAGCTCTGGCGCAGAAGGATTACAACACGAAGCTGCTCCGCTCGATCCGGAAGGAAGAAACAGCGATCAGATGCTTTTTTAATCACTATCCGGCCAAGTCTCCGGAAGAAGTTTACTCGGATCTTGCGTCGGAGCGAAAACCACTGGTGGATGCGAGTTTTATGGAGGGAGAAGATCTTGCGGAGAAATGGATGTCGCAGCCGTTTGAAGCGAATCCGTCTTTTCCGGAGGAGAAGGTCTTTGCAACTAAACGCGGAGAGTTCGTGCGGTCGAAGTCGGAGGCGATGATCGCGGATGCATACTTCGATATGGGGATCCCGTACAAGTATGATTATCCTGTCGAGGTGGAGCCTGGAAGATACCGCTATGTGGACTTCGCTTTGCTTGACGTAAGGAACGGGAAAGTATTCTACCATGAGCATCTCGGGCGCATGGACGATCCGGCCTATTTGCGCAAGAATATGAGAAAAATCAAGGAGTACCAGCGAGTCAGGATCTATTCCGGCAAGAACCTGATGCTGACGCTGGAGACAGAGGAATTCCCGCTCGACATGAATCTTTTCCGGAAGAATATCGCTGAACTCTTTGGGAAAGCCTAGCGGCTAATTGCGGCGCGCGGCCGGTCCACATTCCGCCTGATTTTCTGATTCCCTGCCGAATTGCATCACCATATTTCCGCCCGAAAAGCACTCGTCCCGCGGCCCCGGGATGATATAATAAAGCCGTTGGGGAATCTTTGGGAGGTATATATGTGGAAGAAAAATCTGCTCAGCTCGATCATCAGCATCATATCCACGCTGGCTTGTGCGGCTGCGATCATCGCTATTGCTTTGTTCGGGGAAAAAATCATTCAGGATCTCAACAAAAACACGGAGAAGCAGCAGCAGAATATCGAGGCGGAATACGAGGAACTCCACGAGGATAACTTCGATGAGGAAACCGGAAAGAAGATCCTGACGGAGAAGTTTCTGCAGAAAGAATACCGTTCTTACTATGTCGGCGAAAAAGCGAAAAGCAAGATAACGAGTGCAATTTTTGTGCTCGTCATCCTGGCGGCGATCGGTCTTTATCTGGTCGTGAGCATTTTTCAGCTGTTGTCTGATCTCGCACACAAAAGGAAAACAAAAATCAGCAGCATCGTCATTCCGATCCTGCTGGTCCCGCTTGTTTTTATCGGTACGCATTATTTGAATAAACTGTTTGGCCGCAGGCTCCCGCCGGATCCGGATTCTGTGACATTTACGTCGTCATCTTACAATTTCCTTTATTCGGAGATGAGGACGAAAATGGGGAGTTTGGATGATGAAGAGGATGAAACGTTCTATTACCTGATGTATGCGAATGACGGAAAGCTAGAGGCGTTGTCTGTTAATAGCCGGGTCTATGGCGCATTCACGGACCCGGGCATGTACTACCTGGTCCAGGCGGAAAGTAATGGCAAGAAAATCGATCTCCTGATCTATCCCATGAGTGAATACGAGGAGCAGAAATGACGGAAAAAGACATTCAGAAGATGCTTTTTGAGAAGCAGGATAAAGAGTATCGCGATTTCCAGGCGAAGCTGATCCCGGATGAGAACGGCGAACTGAAGACACATTCTATGATCGGTGTCCGTACACCGGATCTTCGTTCTTTGGCAAAAGCACTTGCCCGCGACCCCGGTATCTCCGGTTTTCTTTCTGCGCTGCCCCACAAGTATTTTGATGAGAATCAGCTGCATGCATTTATCATCTCCGAGACCCGTGATTATGAGACATGCATGGCGCAGGTGAAAGCATTTCTCCCGTATGTGGATAACTGGGCGACCTGCGATCAGATGAACCCGAAGGTATTTGGGAAAAAGGCACACCGCGAGGCTCTTCTTAATCAGATCAAGGTCTGGCTGAAGTCGAAGAAGACTTACGAGGTGCGCTTTGCGATCCGCATGCTCATGTGCCATTTTCTCGATGAGGATTTTGATCCGAAATATCTTCAGATGGTCGCGAAGATCCGATCGGAGGAGTACTATATCAACATGATGATCGCCTGGTATTTCGCAACCGCGCTGGCGAAGCAGTATGAAGCGACGGTCCTGATCCTGGAGGCGGAACCCTTGGTCCTTTCTCCATGGGTGCAGAATAAGACGATCCAGAAGGCTTGCGAGAGTTACCGCGTGAGCGACGATCAGAAAACGTATCTTCGGACCCTGAAGATCCAAAGCAGAAAGTCCGATGTGAAATAATAGGAGGCATATATGTGGAAGGATGAACTGAAGGACACAATCCTGAGAATCGTATCTTTTCTTGCCTGCACTGCAGCAATCGTCCTATGCTTTTTCTTCGGTGTGAAGGTGTTAAAGGATGCCGGTGCAAAAACAGAGAAACTGCGGCAGGATATCGAGACGGAATATCAGGAACTTCACGATGACAATTACGATGAGGAGACCGGAAAGAAGATCCTTACGGAAGAATTCCTGAAGAAAGAATACCGTTTGTATTATGTCGGCGAAAAAGAAAGCAGCAAAACGTTTGTTACTATCGTCACTCTCATGATCCTGGGTTTTATTGCTGTTTATATGACGTCGGCTGTGGTGACGATGCTGATCGATATTTCGCGCGGAAGAAAGCCGAAGATTATTAGTCTTGTCGTATCGATCATTCTGATCCCGGTCATTCTTGTCGGCATGCACTACTTCCAGAAACTAATAAACCGGAAGCTTCCGCCGGAGCCGGATGCCGTAGCTTTTAAAGCGTACCCATACCACTTCGTAAATGAGAAGACGCATACGGAAACGAAACATAATGATGACGGTCCGGATGACACGATCACCACATATTATCTGGTGTATGAGCATGAGGGAGAAGAGAAGAGCCGGAAAGTCAGCTCGAGGATCCACTCTGCGTATAAGAGTCCTGGCATGTACTACCTTTACCAGGCGGAAGGCGATGGCAGACAGATCGATTTTATGATCTATCCCATGAGTGAAT
>ONFC01000144.1:0-4360 GCA_900317035.1 uncultured Eubacteriales bacterium | reverse complement strand
GAATATGAGGAGAAAAAATAGCCGGATATGAAACGCCGCGAATAACTCACAGAACAGAAAGCCGGGCAGGATGATCCGCCCGGCTTTTCCATATAAATGTCAGAGAATCCTAACATAGTGTTATAATATACCTAATGGGGGATTCGAACATGTTGGATTTTATTCGGCAACACATTATCTGTGTAGTTTTTGCGGCGATGGGGCTGTTTCTGATCATCGGAAATATCTCTGTCATGCTTTCCCACCGCTTTAAGAAAACGCATGCTTCCGGCATCCCGTTCCTTGGCGGGATCCTGATCGCGATCGGATTCCTGACGACGCCGAAACCCTTCAAATATCTGGCACTCCTCGGCTTCCTCGATCCCACGATCTGGATGATGTTTGTTTCGATCTATTACTGCAAAAACGATGATGCGATCCTGGAGAAGCGCTACGCGCCTTTCTTCGCCGGACACGAGTTTTCTCCGCGCCGTGAGGATGAATCTCTTCAGATCGTAAGTGAGATCATCTACACCGGCCGTGAGGAATTCCCGCATGTTCAGGAGTATTCCTATAAGACGAATACTCCTTTCCGCGTCGGTTATCCCTGGGCGCTCATGATGGTCACGGAAAAAGACGGGAAACGCTTCCTGGTCCTGGATACCGGCACGGAAGGAAATCTGAAAAAACTCGATCCGGAGAAGATCAGCATTCATCCTTTTGAAGAGAACGCAGTCATTTTACATGACGTTGCTGAGTTCCTCGAAGGGCAGATGGTCATAAGGATCGTTAAGAAAGATGATCCAGAACATCCAGCTGACGCATGACCTGCGGAAATTCCGGAAGTACCGGGCAGGGGATGTGCGGCTCGAAAGCAAGTTCTCTAAACCATGACGCCTGAAGTGCTTTCATACCGATATCACGGGCGGCGAAGAGTTCTTTTGACCCGCCGTCGCCGACATAGAGACACTCTTCCGGTGTGACGCCCAGTTCTTCCATGATCGAAGAATACATCGACGGATCCGGCTTCAGCACACCCTCTTCGTAAGAGATCCGCGTCGCATCAAAGAGCGGGAACAGCTTCGAGCTTCTGATGAGGTCTCTTTCGTCGGAAAAAGTATTCGTGATGAGCCCGACCTTGATTCCGCGTTTCTTGAGTTCCTGAAGCAGCTGCACCGACTCGTCCGGTATCCGGTCAAATGTCTCCTGCAGCGCGAAGAGCCGCTTCCCGACGATCGTCTTCAGAAGTTCATCTGAGTACACACCGAGTTTTTGAAGCGTCTCGCCGATGCCTTCTTCGATAGTCATTTTTCCTGTGGTTCTATCCTTCTCGTTTTCGTGCCACACCTTCCGGTAGAGGACAGGATCGACACCCGCATCGGACGCCGCATCCTCGCCGAAATACGTGTGCTCCGTAAACAGCGTGATCAGGGTCTCGAACATATCGAAGATAACAGCTTTAATCATTTCAGCACCTCACTCATCTGATGTGTGACACGGCTCCGCACACCGGCTCTATTCAATGTGTTTCGCTTATCTTACTCAAACTGCGCTTCCGCTTTTTCCGCGGTCAGTTTTCTTTTCTGAAGCGTCTTCTCGAAAAGCACCCGTGCCGTTTCCGGGAAGTTCTCATAGACCACTTTCGTGCCCTCTTCCGTGATGCCGCCCGGTGTGGCGACACGAGTGACGACGTCTTCGAAAGACATGTCTTTCTTCAGCATCAGTTCTCCGGTGGCGATCATGGTCTGAAGGACCATCCGCACGACCTGATCATGCGGGATCTCCGTATGTTCTTCTGCGGATCTCACGAGTACATCGAATATCGAGGCGATGAATCCGGGCATGCAGCTGACAAGTTCCGAACCCATGCCCATCTCGTTTTCCGGGAGTTCGATGATATCGCCCAAGCAGGAGAGAAGACGTTTCAGATTTCCTTTGTCTTCGGTAGTCACATTATCGTTATAGCAGACGAGAGTCTGCGAGCGGTCCACCTCGGCGGTCACGCTCGGGATGACTTTCGCGATACGGCGCGCGGGCGTTTCGCCCGATCGGGCGCTTGCGCTTTCCGGAACAGTGACCGTATCATCGTCGACAGCGCCCGATCCGCCTGCTTCGCCGGCGTGCGCGCCGCCTGCCGCATCACTTCCGCCCGCCAGGCTCTTTTCGAGATTTGTAAATGAGACGCTGCCGTTGAGCGAGACCAGAAGCGCCTCTTCTTTCAATGAATCCCGGATCTCTTCCAGCACGCCTTTCAGATCGAAAGGCCGGAGACACAGGAACACGATATCCGAAGAGGCGGCGAGTTCAGCATTGCTGCCTACGACCGTGGCCCATTTCTTCGCATCTTTCAGTTTCTCCGGGGAACGGCTGGCCAGAAGGAGCGAGTTCTTGCTGACAAGCCCGGAGGCGGAAAACTTCTCCGCAAGCATTTTTCCCATGCTTCCAAAGCCGATGATTCCAACTTTCATGGATATTACCTCCTTGTTTTCAACCACATATTTATGATAGCAAACATTTGATGGAAGGGGATATATACGGTAAGTATACAGTGTGTTGAAATGAATCGTAGGCTGCATTTCTGGTGGAAGCATATAAGCCGCGCGGGCTTTCCCGAAGAACCGGTAATAAGAAATAGTGAAGGCAAACTTCCTTGATTTAACGCCTTCGAAAAGTTAACATAAAGAGTATGGGCGGCAGGTGCTTTTGCCGAAGAAAAGGAAAAGATGCCCGCCGCCAATTCTTTTTCAAAGGAGAATAACTATGGAAAGTATCGAAAGAGCATGCAAATTTCTGAAAGACGCGCAGACATATTACCTGGCGACCGTTGAGGGCGACCAGCCGAGAGTCCGTCCTTTTGGCACGGCACACATTTTTGAAGGAAAACTCTACATCCAGACCGGCAAGGTGAAGCCTGTTTCCAAGCAGATCCATGCGAACCCGAAGGCCGAGATCTGTGCATTTATGAATGGTGACTGGCTCCGCATCGCCTGCGAACTGATCGAGGATGACCGCCGCGAGGCCAGAGCTTCGATGCTCGATGCATATCCGAATCTCCGCGGGATGTACAGCGAAGATGACGGAAACTCCGAGGTTTTCTATCTGAAGAACGCGACCGCGACCTACTCTTCCTTTACAAAAGCACCGGAGGTCGAGACTTTCTGATCTATGTGGTTTGAAGAATCCGTTTTTTACCAGATCTATCCGCTGGGTTTTGTTGGTGCGCCCTTTGAAAATGCACCGGCCGAGTATAACAGTCAGGGCGTCGAGGTCTCTTTTTCCGGCGCGAAAAGCACTTGTCCGGAAACCGGTTCTGCCTCTTCGAAAAAGAGTGCGGAGAAGTCATCTCCTGCGCCGATCCGTAAGGTCATCGACTGGATCCCGCACTATCAGAAACTGGGCATCAACGCCATTTATTTCTCGCCGGTGTTCGAGTCGGACACACATGGCTATAACACGAGAGATTACGGCCTGATCGACCGCCGCCTCGGCACGAATGAAGATTTTAAGGAAGTCGTCGAAGCACTGCACGAAGCTGGTATCCGTGTGGTACTCGACGGTGTTTTCAACCATGTCGGAAGAGGCTTCTGGGCGTTTCACGATGTGCAGGAGAAGAAGTGGGATTCGCCGTATAAGGACTGGTTCCATATCTCTTTTGACGGCAACTCGAACTATAACGACGGCTTCTGGTACGAAGGCTGGGAAGGCTGCTTCGATCTGGTGAAGCTCAATCTCCGGAACGATGCCGTGGTAAATCACATCTTCGATAAGATCCGCTACTGGGTCGAGTATTTCGATATCGACGGACTGCGACTCGACGTGGCATACTGCCTCGACCGGGAATTCCTGAAGAAACTTCGCGGCTTTACTTCCACTCTGAAGCCGGAGTTCCTGCTTCTGGGCGAGCTTCTGCACGGCGACTATAAGATGTGGGTCAATGGCGAGATATCTTCTTTCTTCTATCTTTTACTGTTAAACGCTTTTGGAGGAAGAGCTTACACTGATCAAACACAATATTTCGTTCTTCCTTGGGTCATTGCAGACTACAATTGCGATGACATTGATGATGCTTCAGTGCGAGACCTTACGAAGCCAATGGGTCAAATGGAAAGCGAACGAAGACAGAACTACGATAAAATGTTCGAAGAAAGTGATCATTCATACTTCTATGGTTCTCATTACATGCACTTTGGCGTTATCCTCTACTTCACGTTTAGAATTGATCCATTCTGTTTGTTCTCTATTCACTTAAATAGAGGATGGGATCATCCAAACAGAATCTTCACATCAATTGGAGACTCGTGGAGAAGCGCATCATTCAGCACTCCTGCTGATGTAAAGGAACTCATTCCAGCATTTTACACGGTTCCTGAGATATTGAAGA
>ONFC01000143.1 GCA_900317035.1 uncultured Eubacteriales bacterium | reverse complement strand
GGTGATGGTCTTGCTTCCACCGTATTCCAATTCCCGGATGTGAAAGAAGATGCTTCCCGTACGAGAGTTATCATCTTTGCAACCGATAACGAACTTGCCGGTGATCCGGTCATGCAGCTCGAGGATGCTGCAAATCTCTGCGCTAAATACGGTATCAAAGTGTTCGCGGCATCTCCGGAATATGTTGTGGACTATGACATTTATAAATCCAGTGTGGAAAGCACCGGCGGACGTCTTTTTACTTTGAGTTCAAGTACGATGGCGAAAGATTTGATCAAAGAAGTTGAAAAAACAGATACATCAGTGCTTTACAAGAGTGAGATCACTGAAACGGAGTATCCGGAAAAACTGGTCCTGCTCCTTACGATCTGTTTGGCTGTACATTTTGTAGTAAGTAGAAGGGTGAAGTTATGAAGATCAATCCGATCATTCCAATCTGGCTCATGGCGATTATCTGTGTCGGCATGCTGTTGTTGAGAAGAAGAGGCGTATGGAATTACATCCGTCAAATCCTGATCGTCGTTTTACTCTTCGCTATGAACCTTCGAATCATGGTTTTCTCGCATGATGTCGAAAAGAGAGAACTGAATGTCGATGTTCTCCTGGTTATCGACAACTCGATGAGTATGCTGGCAGAAGATTTTGACGGTGAAGGCAGACGTATCGATGCGGTAAAGGAAGACTGCGAATATATCATTGATATGATGCAGGGATGCCGATTCTCGGTTATTTCTTTCGGTAACCAGGCATACCGGCTTGCTCCTTACACCAGCGATAAAGATGTATTAATGTCAGTTATCAAGTCTCTTGAGGGTCAGACACAGTATTACGCGCAGGGTACATCTTTGAACCAGCCGTTCCCGATCATGCTCGAAGCATTGAAGAAAGATCACGAACAAAATGAGGATCGTGTTCAGCTTGTGTATTACTTCAGCGATGGTGAGATCACAAGCCAAAAAGAGAAACTCGGCTCTTACTCTGATGCAAAGAAATATGTTGTAAGCGGTGCTGTTCTTGGATATGGTACCGAAGAAGGCGGAAGAATGAAAGTCAAGGCCTATGAAGGTGATGACGCCGGTGTCCGCTCTTACATGAAGACACGTGACAGCAACGGCAAAAGAGTGGATGCCGTCTCTCATATTGATGAGGATAATCTGCAATCAATTGCCGATGATCTTGGTATAGATTATTACCATGTGGAAAAATCCACCACACTTCGCGATGTGCTTTCTGACATTAATGATTTCCTGGATGAATACGCTTCTGAAGGAAAGACCGGTGTGGAAGGATATGTAGATACCTATTACTGGTTTGCGATTCCGATCGCGGCAATCCTGGTTTTTGACCTGATTTATTACAAAAGGAGAGTGAGAGAATGATTAAGCGTATAATTATCACTTCATATGTTATAGTCGGCCTTGTACTTTTCAAATTTGCTTTTACTTATGGCTATAATGAGTGGGTCAAATCAAAATATGAAAAAGGCGATTATACTGAGAACTACAACCTTTTGGAAGTAGCTAACTTCAATGAGCCTTACATCGTTTACTATAATAATGGAAACGTTTCTTACCAGCGTCAGGATTATGAAGTTGCTATCGAATATTTTGAGACGGCGCTGACTAAGAATCCTCCGGAAGAAAAGGAATGCCTTATCCGCATTAACCTTGTTCTTTCGAAATTAGCTCTTCTTGGAGAAGATGCTTTTGCGAAGGAAAATATCGATGATACGATAGAACTTCTTCAGGAATGTCTGGATATCCTGTCTGAAAAAGGCTGTGCGACAGATGAAGGCGACGGACACAACAACCGTGCTCAGAGACTTTATGATGAGATAAAGGAAATGCTTGAGCAGGCACAGCAGGAAAAAGAACAGCAGCAGCAGTCTGAGTCCAGCGAGAATGAATCTTCCAACTCTGACCAGAGCCAGCAGCAATCTGATTCGAGTAACGGGTCTGGCCAGAGCAATTCAGATCCTAGTGATGGATCTAATCAGAGCAATAATTCTGATCCTTCTGATGGCTCCAGCCAGAGCAACTCTGATCCCAGTGATGGATCTGATCCGACGGATGGTTCTGATCCTTCCGACGGCTCTGACCCGAGTGACGGTTCCGATCCTTCCGATGGTTCTGACCCGAGTGACGGTTCCGATCCTTCCGATGGTTCTGACCCGAGTGACGGTTCCGATCCTTCCGGCGAAACGGAGAGTGAAGAGGAAAGAAGACGCAGAGAGGAAGAAGAAAGAGAATCCCAGCGTCAGAGCTCTATTGAAGAGAAACTCCAAAGACGTATGTCTGATTCCCAGGATAACCGTTTGCAGAAGCGTAATCAGCGTATGATGGAAGACCAGGACTGGAACTGGGACTACGATGATACTCCTGTCTGGTAAAAAAACTATAAGACAGATACGAATTCGTCAAAATCCATAGTTGCGATTTTCGGTATCTTGGATTATTATCTTAACAGCGTATCCTTTAAAGCTGTTCCATGAGAGAACAGAAAGGTCGTTGTCGATAAATGTAATACCGTTTCCCGAATGGGAGGCATTCATATAGAAGACCGGCTTTTTAGGGTACCTGAAGGTATTTTACAGAGTCGGTTTTTTGTGCTCTGAATTTGGGAAGGAGTGGTATTTTTGAAAGAGTATCTTGAGAAAACAGTCCTTATGGATGAGCAGGCTGTACACCGTGCTTTGATCCGTATCGCGCATGAGATCATCGAGAAAAATAAAGGCCTCGACAATGTGGCTCTCGTAGGAATCCAGCGCAGAGGTGTTCCGATGGCGGAAAGGATCGCCAAGGTCATGGAAGATGTAGAAGGAGTGAAACCGGATGTCGGTGTTCTCGATATCACATTTTACCGGGATGATCTCTCGACATTAGCAGCACACCCTGTCGTAAACGGAACAGCTATCCATTTCAATATTAATGACAAAAAAATCGTCTTGATCGATGATGTGCTTTTTACCGGAAGAACGGTAAGAGCCGCGATCGAGGCGATTTTTGATATGGGAAGACCTGCCTGCATTCAGCTGGCAACACTGGTGGACAGAGGACACAGACAGCTTCCGATCCGCTCGGATTATGTAGGAAAAAATGTACCGACATCCCTTTCAGAGATGATATCGGTACAGTTAAACGAGATCGACGGACAGGATAAGGTCGTTCTGTGTGAAGAGGTGAAATAATGGGACTTAGAAGTAAAGATCTGCTTGGACTGAAGCAATTAACCGCGGAAGAGATCATGGAGATCCTTGATACCGCGAAAATGATGAAGATGGTTCTGACTTCCGGAAATAAGAAAACATCCCATCTTCAGGGAAAATCAGTAGTAACGCTTTTTTATGAGAATAGTACGAGAACGAGACTTTCTTTTGAGCTTGCATCAAAATATATGGGCTCTGCAAGTGCGAATATCACGACATCGGGAAGCTCAGTAAATAAAGGTGAATCCCTCCTGGATACAGCCAGAACGATCGATATGATGGCAACTGACATCATCATCATGCGCCACAGCCAGTCCGGTGCACCGCATTATCTCGCTCCGAGAGTTAAGGCATCGATCGTAAATGCCGGAGACGGAATGAATGAACATCCGACGCAGGCACTGCTCGATATGTTCACACTCTATGAGAAATACGGCCACATTGATGGCCTTAAAGTCGCTATTTGTGGCGATCTTTATCACAGCCGCGTCGTTCGAAGCAATGTGATCGGACTTACAAAACTCGGTGCAACGGTAAGTGTAGCCGGACCGAGAACAATGGTACCTGTCGGTCTGGATAAGATGGGATGTACCGTATGTAAGTCAGTATCCGAAGCCGTGAAAGATGCCGATGCGGTCATGGGCCTCCGCGTTCAGCTGGAGCGCCAGCAGAAGTCTCTATTCCCCTCGGTTGCAGAATACTCCAAGTTCTATTCGATCTCCGAGGATGTCCTGAAGCTCGCAAAACCAGGTGCTTATCTGCTGCATCCGGGACCGTGCAATCACGGTGTAGAACTTCCGACATGTGTATATGACTGTGACCAGTCAGTGATCAATGAACAGGTTACCAACGGTGTAGCAGTTCGAATGGCAGTTTTATACTTACTGATGGCAAGGAGAAACCAGAATGAAAACAATTGAGATAAGAAATGCGAAGCATTTTGCTTCTAATGAAACCGTCACGATCTATATCGAAAACGGTGTATTTACCGACAGCATTTCCGGTGAGCCGGATGAGGTGATCGATGCGAATGGATTGACCGTATTTCCGGGACTTGTGGATATGCACTGCCATCTTCGCGAGCCGGGTTACGAGTATCGTGAAGATATTAAGAGCGGCACGAAAAGCGCGGCAAAAGGCGGCTTTACCAGTGTATGCTGTATGCCGAACACAAATCCTGTCTGCGATAATGCTGCGGTTGTTGAAGGTATCTTGAGAAAAGCAGAGCAGGTAGGATCCTGTAATGTATTCCCGATCGGAGCTGCAAGCAAAGGTCTTGCCGGAAAAGAGATCTCGGAGATGGGACTGATGAAGGAAGCAGGAATCGTAGCCGTATCCGATGACGGAAAGCCGATCGCCACAGCAAACCTACTGAAGAAAGTTCTTGAGTATTCCTCCGACTTTGATCTTCCGGTCCTTAACCATTGTGAAGAAATGTCCATTGCCGAAGGTGCCATGAATGAAGGTGCGATCTCCACAGCACTCGGGCTTCGCGGAATACCTGCGATAGCAGAAGAGATCATGATCTCTAGAGATATTCAGACTGCCGAGTACCTGGATATGCCGATCCATATCTGCCACGTTAGTACGAGAAAAGGCATCGATATCATCCGTCAGGCGAAAAAACGTGGTGTTAAGGTCACTTGTGAGACATGTCCGCACTATTTTTCCCTTACTGAAGAATGCTGCCAGACATATGACACGAATTTCAAGATGAATCCGCCGCTTCGTACCGAGGATGACCGTCTTGCTGTTATCGAAGGCCTGAAAGACGGAACGATCGACTGTATCGTTACAGATCACGC
>ONFC01000175.1 GCA_900317035.1 uncultured Eubacteriales bacterium | reverse complement strand
CAACTGTTGCTTCTCTAAAAACAATGTTTTCCATTTATTCGCTCTCCTTTTCTAGTTTTTCAATCGTATCCTTAAGGATCTCTTCTCGAAGATCTGTAAGCCATTTCGAGAATGAGACCGTTTCAAAAGCATACGTCTTATTCAGCTCGTACTCGTTTTCCGACCAGGTGCTCAAAGGAGACTCATTGTGCTGGATCAAGGCTTCCAGTTTATCCAATGCTTTATACAATTTCGCTTCAGCCGTCTCCTGTGCCTCCATTTCCTTATATAGGGCGGAGATATCGGCAGATAATTCTTCCGGGAGCGACTTCACCCATTGATCTAATAATGCATCTTCTGTTTTTCTGTCAGCATCAGTCTTCACAAAAGCAGGTATGTCACCGGTAAAGCACTCTCCGAGATCATGAATCAGACACATGTTCACGACCTTATCCATATCCAGATCAGGGAACTCATGTCTTAGAAGTGATGCCATGAGTGATACTCTCCAGCTGTGTTCCGCCACACTCTCCGTTCTTCCGCTGGTGGTTGTACAATGTCTGGGTGTATCTTTGAGTCTTTCGGCTACATGTAATATCTCAAGGTATTCTCTCGCGTTCATATTTATCCCCCCACTTCTATGCCGTGTATTGGTTAATCAAACAGTGATCTCGATCGCATCATCGCGACAAAACTTACATTATTCTCCGAAGTAAGGAAGGTCTTTGATAAGACACTTAGCCTTGGTCTTGATGTCCTTGAAATCAAGTTTCTCGCCTTCTCTTTCACAGCACTCGAACTCATCCACGATATTCTCGATCAGGACCATATCAATAAACAGAGGGAGTTTTGAAAGAAGATCTTCGGAAATATCCGTCTCGCTTCTGTAGCCTTCCAGGACCGTATCGAAATAGTGCTGCCAATATGCCTTCTTATCCTCTTTTTTGCGGATGAAGCGGCACCAGCCTTCGCCATGGATCCAGAGATTGGCAAGATCAAACATGTACCAGCAATAAAGAGAGTTATCAAAGTCAAACACCGTGATATCCCCTGTGCTGAAGTCTATGTGATAGTTCCCGTCACTGAAATCAAAGTGAACAAGTCCGTAATCCTCCGCCTCACGCGGCAATGCAGAAAACATATCCAGCCTGCGAAGAATCGCCTGCTTCAGTTTCTTGTATTTATCCGGGATCAGCTGATCGATATACTCTTTGTTATACTTGTCCGAATAGTCCATCCTGCGATGAGATGGCTCATATTGTTTGGAAAGACGATGGATCGCACCAAGTGCTTTTCCCGTATTATAGAAATATTCTTCGATCGGTACTCCTTCCCGGTAACGGTACTGATTCTCACAAAGAAGCTTCCCCTTGGCATACTCAAAAAGGCAAACGCAAACGGGCTTGGCGGACGTAGTTACAACTTCCACAAGTTTCCCGTTGACTGAGGGGATCACATCTGTAACCGGCGCGCCATGCTGCGTCAGATAGTGGATAAATTCTGCTTCTGCGAGAAAATCTTCCTCCCGACGGTCATCCATCGAAGAGAGACGAAGAACATATTTCTCATCGTCCTTTTTTACAAGGAAAGCCAGATTGCGTCCACCATCATGCCCCGGCATCATGTTAAAAACACAGGGCGGCTGGAAATAAAGCTGAAGTGCGGTATCAAGAATATCTGCGGGAATCACTCCTTCCGGTTCAAACAATTTGTTTTCTTGATTATACCATTGGCAGCGGGGTTCCATAGATACCGGTAGTATATTTCACCTCTTGGAAGAAAACATGTACTTTAATACATCTTTGGGACATGCATCGGCGCAAGCCCCGCATGATATACACTCGCTGTACACTGCTGTCTTATTCTCAGCAACAAGCTGCCTGACATCCAGCCCCATAGGACAGGACTGATTGCACTTACCGCACGAGACACACTTCTCTTTGTCGGCGCTTATATGTAACTGAGGGATGTGAAGCACTCTTCCAAGTTTACTTCCAAGAATCATGAAAGGCGCCATCCAGCAGATATAATGACAGGTTGCTCTTTTTCCGTGAATGATATTCGAGATCACAAATAGGAATACCACACCATAGTAGATCACATAACAGTAAATATTTGAGACGGAGATGCCGTGGTCAGTCTGGTAGAACGGATCGATCTTCACATCGTTCTTACCGAGGATAAAAGTCAGGATCACAGCGAAGACCCAGATGATCCAGATCACGAATTTGATCTTGTCTCTTCTTCCCTGCTTTACCGGGTTGGGATTTATGGAAGACAAACATTCCTGAAGCCCGCCGGACGGACAGAAATATCCACACCATATCCTTCCGAAAAACATGGACAATACAAACATCGATACAAATACGATAAAACTTCCGTTGATAATGTGCTGCGATGCTCCGTCAATAATAAGATAGGGAGAAAAGTACCAGATCGTGATCGGAAAGAGCAGAAAGGAGATGATAATAATTGCTTTTCGTATCTTCTGTCTCATCTTTGTGCCCTCCCATTCAGAAGTTTCTTTGCCTTGGCACACCATTTAAGATAGGCTTCGTAGCAGTCGATTCCGAATGAAACCGTCAGATAGTAATGCAGGTGGTCCTCGTTCTCAAGATCCTTCTCCAGAACTTTTCCATAAGCGCGGAGCATTTCAAGATCACCTCTTATCTTATTCTCGAAAACTTCGATATTGTGATACGTAACATTCTTTTCCTCAACTCCGCCAAAAAACAGTTTAAGGAGTGTCTCGTACTTCAGTTCGTTACTTGCCTGTTCATCCCGAAGCCACTTTCTAAGTTCTTCCTTACCTGATGCCGTGATCTTATAACTGATCTTCTCTCTGCCATCTGAAGTTACTTCGCATCTCGTGATAGACCCATTGTTCTCAAGTTCTTTAAGTGACGGATAGATATTTCCGAAGCTTCCATTCCAGAAGAAACGAATCGCTCCGTCTATACGTTTCTTCATGTCATATCCGGTAAGCGGTTCGTGACTTAATAGTCCTAAGATAACCATATCGATCTTCTTTTCTCTAGGCATGCCATACTCTCCTTATATATCAACTTGATATATCATTTTGATACATAATACCACCGTTAAACGATTATGTCCAGCCCATGATTTCTCTTGACTTTGTCCTTGGGACAAGGTTTACGATTAAGCCAGAAAGTGTTAAGGAGGTTATGGTATGCGTGTTCTCGGAAGGATCCTTAAGGCAAACCGGGGATGGGTCACATTCGCTCTATTTATCTCTCTGCTGGCGAATGTTTCCCAGCTCGTCTATGCCCATTTTGTCGGGATCCTGGTAAACCGGATCTCAGATGGAAGCCATATTGCTCTGGAACTTGTCTTTCTGCTGCTTCTTCTGATCCTGACTTTAGCCAGTCTCAATTATCTCGATCAGATGGTTGGAAACTATACCGCCGAAAAAGCTTCCCATACGCTTCGTATGGGCTATATGCGTTTCCTTCTGGAAAGCCCTAAGGGTGCGACGATGTCTGCTGACCAGGCTATGTCCACCGTGCAGGGGGAGCTGGCCCTCTCTTCAGACTTCTTCAGCAATTCTTTCTTCTTCAATATCAGTATGGTCATCACCTGTATTCTGGTACTGATCTTTCTCTTTATC
>ONFC01000137.1 GCA_900317035.1 uncultured Eubacteriales bacterium | reverse complement strand
GAGAATGAAGCGGGAAAACACGCTCAACACCAACTCCATAGGAGAGACGGCGAATTGTCATGGTCTCAGAAAGACCGCCGCCCTTACGTGCAATCACATAGCCTTCAAATACCTGGATACGCTCACGGGAACCTTCCTTGATCTTCAGGTGTGCTTTTACAAGATCACCGATCTCGACCTCGGAATAGCTATTACGCAGATTATCCTGCTCGACTGCTTTAACTAAATCCATCTTTGTTTCCTCCTCTTCCGATAGATGTTCATGCGGGATCACGCAGCGGACCATCCCTTTTAGCCGTTAAATGATACCATAACGGATTTTCATATGCAAGTGTTTTCTTTGGGAAAAGCACTCATATTGCTTACTTTTTATTCATCGCCGCCTGTTTTCGGTACAAAATACGCATATCCGACCTCGTAAGGATGGTCGAAAAGCAGGCAGTTTCTATGTTTTCTTAGTGTCCAGATAACCATCAGGTCTCCGGCTCCTCCGACTACACCGATCACTCCGAAAGTCACCAGAAACAGTATCCCGGAAGCGATACCGATGATTATAGGCAGCACGCCTAAGATCAGCGTCGGCGCGATCGATCCCCAGAAATACTGCGAGACATTTAACGCCTCACAGCAGTGACAGTACGGAGTAATGTTTTGGGGATTGAATCCGAAATCGATACTCCCCCACTTCTTTTCACATGGGAAGTGCCAGCAGAATCCATGGATAAACTCATGGACGAAGATCGACACCGCATAAAGTGCAAAGAAGAACAGAAATCCGGAAGGGCCGGGAAATCCGAAGACTTTATCTATGTTTAAGGAATCCGAACCATGAACGGCTACAAATAACGGATACGAGATCAACGCCACCACAGCCATGATCGCTATCGCAATAATATTCGCAGCAAGTATGCTTATTTTTTCGAGTCGGACTTCAAGTCCTTCTTTATCTTTCTGTGCGACAAGATCCTCGTATTCCTGCTTTTTGCGGGCACGGATCTTATCATTCTCCACTTCAATTCTCATCGTTATGTCTCGTTCCCTTTATGTTCAGAATTCTGTTTTATCTCTTGTTCGATCTCAAGGATCTTCTTCCAGTCGTCAGAGGAAAGATCCAGATTTGTCAGCATATCCGGGCGTCTTTTCCACGTGTCGTAAAGTCCGTGGATGCGTTTCCATTCCTTGATCTTCGCGTGATTTCCGGAAAGCATGACCTCAGGAACTGATTTGTCATGCCAGGTATTCGGCTTTGTGTACTGAGGAGCTTCGAGATATCCGCTCATATGAGACTCTTCCTCATATGCTTCCGAATTCGGAAGTACACCCTCGATCATACGTGAAACGCAGTCGATCACGACACAGGCAGCTACTTCACCACCGGTCAGAACATAGTCACCGATCGACAGATCTTCATCCACGATCTCATCAAGCACTCGCTGATCGATTCCTTCATAATGACCGCAAAGGATCACAAGATGATCGTATCTGCTTAATTCCCGGGCCTTCTGCTGCGTCAGAACAGAGCCCTTCGGGCTCATGAAGATACAGTGCGGTTTAGGAGCTTTTTCCTTATCATAAAGCGATGAAAAAGCCTGGAATACCGGCTCACACTGCATGAGCATACCAGTACCGCCGCCAAAGAGCGTATCATCAACTTTTCCGTATTTATTGCCGGCAAAATCTCTGATATCGACCGTTTCGATCGAAAGGATACCTTTCTCTTCAGCACGTCCGATAATACTTTCACTCAGGAAGTCTTTCACCTGTTTAGGAAATAGCGTCAAAACCGAAAACTTCATGCGATGACAATCTGCTCCTTAAAAATCTCACTCATAGATCTCATAGAGGCCTTCAGGAAGAGTGACCGACATCACACCCGCGGAAAGATCCACATTGGTAACGATCGCATTCAGATAAGGGATCAGAAGCTCATTCTTTCCCTTTCTCTTCACGATAATGATGTCACTGGCACCGGAATTCATGATATCTTTGATCGTACCGAGCGCGCCACGTTCTGAATCTACAACCGTAAGCCCGATCAGATCAGCGATAAAGAAACGTCCTTCCGGAAGTTTCACGGCGTTGTCTCTTGTGACGCCGATGAAATAGCCGGTAAGTTTTCCGACCTCATCTCTGTCGTCGATGCCCTTAAACTTAATAAGTGTTCTTGTTTCATCGACACGGGTCTTCTCAACTTCAAGCGTTTCTTTGATATGTTCCTTTTCATCCAGGATCATGCACTCGGAAAGCGAAGAAAAACGGCGCACATCGTCCGTGAGAGGAATGATCTTCACCTCTCCCCGTACACCGTGTGCACCGCCGATCTTCCCTATGATAAGGTAGTCTTTCATCCGACGATATCTACGATAACACGTCTTCCGTCACGAAGGTACTTCGCCTTCATGATCGAACGGATCGCCTGTGCACGGCGGCCGCCCTTACCGATCACTTTACCCATATCTTCCGGGTTAACGGTAAGTTCCAGAACGACTGTGTTTCCTCTCTCAGACTTCTTAACGGATACATCCTCAGGATGGTTGACCAGAGACTTGGCCATTGTAGTTAATAATTCCATATCTACAACTCGCAGCATGTAAATAGTAGTAGGTGTGCTGCTTTCCTCCTTATTAGTATTCGAAGTCCTACTTACTTCTCGATAGCACCTGTCTTCTTCAGAAGAGCACGAACTGTATCTGTCGGCTGTGCACCGTTAGCGATCCACTTCTTAGCTGCTTCGTTGTCGATCTTGATCTCAGCCGGATCTGTCAGCGGATTGTATGTGCCGATCTCTTCGATGAAACGGCCATCACGCGGATAGCGTCCATCTGCTACAACTACACGATAAAAAGGAGCCTTCTTAGCGCCCATTCTTCTCAAACGAATTTTTACTGCCATTTTTCTTTTCCTCCTAGCAATACTTCTTTTATGTTTTGTGTTTATATTCTCGCGTTTCGCCCCTGCTTTCCCTCGGGCTTTCCTTTGGGAAAAGCACTAAGGACTTTCGAAGTTTCGCGTGAACATCTTAGTTAGAACGGGAATTTACCTTTCCCGAAAGGATTTCCCATACCGGGGAATCCGCCTTTGCCCATTCCGGCCATCTTACCAAGGCCTTTCTTGCCTTTGGTCATCTTGCTGAACTTCTTCATCATCTCGGAAGTCTGTTCATACTGACGGATCAGCTGATTGACCTGCTGTACCGTAGTACCGGAACCTGCAGCGATCCTTCTTCGTCTGCTCGCATTCAGAATATTCGGAACACGGCGTTCCTTCTTCGTCATCGAGCGGATGATCGCCATATTGGTATCGATCACTTTATCATCGAGATCCTCTTCTTTTACCTTTCCGGCAGCTCCGGGGATCATTCCGATAACATCTTTCATGGATCCGAGTTTCTTGATCTGCTCGAACTGGGAAAGAAGATCTTCCATGCTGAATGTATTACTGAGCATGCGCTCAACAGATTTTGCAGCCTCTTCCTCATCGATGGACTGCTGTGCCTTTTCAATAAGGGAAAGGACATCGCCCATGCCGAGGATACGGTCCGCCATACGGTCCGGATAGAATTCTTCGATATTCTCGATTTTTTCACCGACGCAGATGTACTTGATCGGCTTTCCTGTCATCTTACGGATCGAAAGCGCAGCACCGCCTCTGGCGTCACCATCGAGCTTGGTCATGATAAATCCGTCAAGACCGATACGCTCTTCGAAGCTCTGTGCTACAGCAACCGCTTCCTGACCGATCATGGCATCGACAACGAGCAGTTTCTCATGCGGTTTTACATAATCACCGATCTTGATGAGCTCATCCATGAGTTCTTCATCTACGGTCATACGGCCGGCGGTATCGACGATGAGCGTATCGCAAAGAAGATACTTTGCGCGCTCGATACCCGCCTTAGCGATCACGATCGGATTTTTTTCTTCCGGCATGATAAAGCTCGGAACATCTACTTTCTGCGCCAGCACTTCCAGCTGTTTAGCAGCAGCAGGACGGTGCACGTCGAGTGAAAGCAGGAGCGGGCGTTTGCTGTTCTTCTTTAAGATATTCGCAAGTTTTGCAGCAGTTGTTGTTTTACCTGCACCCTGGAGACCATAGAGCATGATCACGGTAAATCCGGACGGAGATACAGCAAGCTTACTGGAAGTCTGGCCGAGAAGCTCGATCAGGGACTCATGAACGATCTTAACGATCTGCTGACCCGGAGTCAGGCTCTTCATGACATCCGCGCCTTTACACTTCTCAGACATATCCGCGACGAATTCCTTAACAACGGAATAGTTAACATCCGCCTCAAGGAGCGCCATACGGATCTCTTTCATCATCGCTTTGATGTCGGATTCCGTAACACGGGCACTTCCGCGCATCTTCGCAGTGATCTTCTGAAGTTTTGTCGATAAACTCTCAAACATTATGCTTTATAATTCCTCAACTAGTGTAGAAAGCAGTTCTTTTGCTTTCTCCTCGTTATGTTCTTCCAATGCTTCAAAAGCACTGGAGATCGTCTTTTTCTGCAATGTGAAGCGTTCTACCAGTTTGAGCTTCTCTTCGTATTCCGTAAGAGAAGCTACACCGCGATGGATCGCATCATGTGCCGCCTGCCTCGATATCCCGCAGTCTTCAGCGATCTCCGCCAAAGACATATCTTCCTGGAATCGAAGCTCAAGGATCTCTCTGGTACGTTCCGTCAGCAACTGCCCATAAAAATCAAGCAATAAGCAAACCTGAACGCTGTCCATAAGAAGCCCCTCCCTCACACGATAAGTGATGATAACAGAACAGGAGTTCTCTGTCAAGCACATTTACTTGTCAGAAAGAAATTATTTAATTAGCGAAAAGAAATGTCCCGGGAGACGAGTTTTGCGTAAGCAAACTGTTTGAGTCTCAAGGGACATATTCTTTTCGTTTATATCAATTATTCTTACTGAGGTAATAGAGAATCCACAAAGATTTCGGGGTCGAAATCTACCAGATCCTCTGCTGATTCACCTAAGCCGGCGAGGAAGATCGGTGCTTTTGTAGAATGCGCTACGGCAATTGCCACACCGCCCTTTGCACTTCCGTCGAGCTTGGTAATACCGATACCGGAGAGTTTTACTGCCTTGCTGAATACTTCCGCCTGAATAACGGCATTCTGTCCTGTCGTTGCATCGATGATCAGAAGTGCCTGCGTATTGGCAGACGGTGCTTCTCGCTCGATAACACGGCAGATCTTACTGAGTTCGTCCATCAGATTCTGCTTATTATGGAGTCTTCCTGCAGTATCGATGATCAGAACATCGGCTCTTCTGGCGATCGCGGAATGAACTGCGTCATAACATACCGCCGCAGGGTCGGATCCTTCTTCGTGGGAGATAACATGTGTATCGGTCATATCGCCCCAGGCAGTCAGCTGCTCGATAGCTGCGGCACGGAAAGTATCCGCTGCAGCAAGCATGACTTCGCTGCAGCAAGCATGACTTTCTTTCCCTGATTCTTATAGCGGAGGCAGAGCTTACCTGCCGTGGTCGTTTTACCTGTACCGTTTACTCCTACCATCAGGATGATATTAAGGTTATTGTCTTCGATGTCCAGCGTCTTCTTCTCGCCAAGGATATCCAGCATCTTGGTGCGAACGACACGGATAACGGAATCTTTGCTGTCATCACCGGTCTTTTTGATCGAATCTCGGACTTCATCCATGATCTCCAGACTTGCGCCGACGCCGCAGTCTGCCTGTACCAGAAGAGCTTCAAGATCATCCAGCATATCTTCATCAAAACGTCCCATAGAA
>ONFC01000136.1 GCA_900317035.1 uncultured Eubacteriales bacterium | reverse complement strand
GATATTAAGCAGAACGGTATCGATCCGCCTTCTTCCGAATACGGAAGAAGAGGTAAAAGAGGCGATCCTCCGCAGAAATCCGGATACTCTTCCCGAGGAAGCGCAGCTTTTCGCAAGGTTTTCCAATGGCGTGATCGGATATGCGCTGAACCTTTGCGAGAGCAACTGGCTGATCAACGACTGGGAAGAGGTGACTTCTCACAGAGGTGTACTCTTTCTTTGATGAGGAGAAAGACCACTTCCGGGATATCCTTTCCCTGATGAGCATGGTCTATGACGAGATGGCGATCTGCGCGACGGACAGCAGTTCGGTCTGCTTGCATGGTGAAGAGAAAAAAGATAAGATGGTCACTGTGATTAAAAAACATCATCTGGATGTGCAGAAGATCGGGAAGTGTAATGCGATCCTGACGACTGCCGCCAAGGCACATAAAGCAAATGGAAACTTTGAAATGATCGTATGCCGGATGCTTCTGGCATTAAAAAAGGAGAATATGAATGGCTAAAGTAGTTAATCTGCGCTTCCATGACGCCGGAAAGCCGTACCGCTTTCTTGCAGGCGACTTAAAGCTCAAGGTCGGGGACGCAGTCATGGTGAATACGGCACTGGGACAGGACATCGCCTTTGTCGTAGATGAACCCTTTGATCTTCCCGAAGAGAAAGTCGATGAGACGATCCTTCCGGTGCTCCGCTATGCAAATGAGAAAGAGATGGAGCACTATCATGAGAAGAAAGAAAGAGAGAAGAGTGCTTTTTACAAATGCCTCGAACTTATTGAAAAAAGAGAGCTCCCGATGACACTCGTCGAAGCGGTCTATTCTTTCGATGGTAGAAAGCTTACTTTCTACTTCACGGCAGACAAACGCGTCGATTTCCGTGAACTCGTAAAAGACCTGACATCGTGCTTCCGGACAAGAATTGAACTTCGCCAGATCGGTTCCCGTGAGCAGGCGAAGATGGTCGGAGGCCTCGGTATCTGCGGAAGGGAACTCTGCTGCTGCTCTTATCTTGACCAGTTCCTGCCAGTTACGATCCGTATGGCCAAGGATCAGGGCCTTTCCATGAACCCGACGAAACTCACGGGTACCTGCGGACGTCTGATGTGCTGCCTTTCTTATGAGCAGGCGGCCTACGAGGACGCAAATAAGCGCGTACCGAAGGTCGGAAAGAAAGTTAAGACTCCGGACGGCGTCGGTGTCGTCATCTACTCGGATCTTCTGAAGGAAAAAGTAACGGTGCGTTTCGAAAAAGAAGAAGAGACCGAGATGCAGATCTACGATGCTGCCGACGTATCTCTTCTGAATCCGCCGCAGCCGCAGTGCAAGCAGGATTGCCCGAGAAAGAAGCAGCAGCCTGAAAAACGGGAAGAATGAGTATTTGACATTTTAGACACCACTATTTTTTACATTTTCTTAATTTACAAAATCAAAAAAGTAGTGTTTAATGAATTCGTAGACCAGATAAAGGAGGATAAATAATATGGCATATGTAATTTCTGATGCATGTCTGTCTTGCGGTTCCTGCGAGGGTGAGTGCCCGGTAGGTGCTATTTCTCAGGGCGATGGCAAGTATGAGATCAATGCAGACCTCTGTCTTGAGTGTGGTTCTTGCGAGGCTGCTTGCCCGGCTGGCGCTATTTCTCAGGGCTGATCGTGCAATAATATCGTAAAGCAGAGGGATCTGATCCCCTTTTGGGGAGCAGATCCTTTTTACGTAGTAAGGAGAAAATCCTCTTGGAATATGACGAAAGAACAGAGACGATGGAGGATCTGGGGCGTAACGGCGCCCGGCTGATCCAGAGCAGAAACGGTTTCCGGTTTGGCGAGGATACCGTGCTTCTGGCATGGTTCGTCTCTGAAAATCTCCGCATCCGCCAGTCAAGACCGGTCAGAGTTCTCGAACTCGGGACGAACTGCGGAGCAGGCTCGATCCTTCTTGCGGCAAGAAGATCCGATCTTCGGATCGATGGAATCGAACGGCAGAAGGAAGCGGCAGAATTATTCCAAAGAAACATAGAACTGAATTCGTATTCAGACCGTATGCGGGGTTTCTGCATGGACCTTAGGGACCTTCCTTCTTCGGAGATCCCGGGAAATGTCTATGATGCAGTCTTTATGAATCCCCCGTATAGAAAAGAAGAGGAAGGCCCCGTTACATCCACGGACCGCCACAGCCGGGAACTCCTCGAAGCGCGCTTCGCGGTGCATGGCTCGGTGGATGATTTTCTTTCCTGCGGGAAGAAGATGCTTGCATCCGGCGGAGATCTCTTCCTCGTTGACCGCGCCAAGGATTTTTCCTCGGTCATGAAGACCTGTATGGAACTGAATCTGATCCCGAAGAGGATCACCTTCGTTCATCCATATGCAGAAAAAGAAGCGACGCTCTTTCTTCTTTCTGCCAAAAAGGGAGGAAAGATGACGGGAACAGTCATCACGCCGCCCCTGATCCTTCGGGATGATAAACGTGAATACACCCCTCAGCTGAAGAAAATATATAGTGAGGATAATTGATATATGCTTTACTTAGTGGGAACTCCGATCGGAAATATGCAGGACCTGTCCTCCCGTGCGATCGAGATCCTTTCACATGTGGAACTGGTGGCCTGTGAAGATACAGCGGTCGAGGTCTTATCTCATGTGGACCTTGTCGCCTGTGAAGATACCAGAAGAACAGGACTTCTTCTTGCGCATTTCGGTATCTCGGCAAAGCTTATGAGCTACCACGAGCATAACAAGGCATCTGCCGGAAGTAAGCTTATTTCCAGACTGAAAGAAGGTGCAGAGGTCGCACTTGTTTCCGATGCGGGTATGCCGAGCATCTCCGACCCCGGTGAAGATCTGGTCAAGCTCTGTATCGAGGAAGGCATAGAGGTCACGGCAGTTCCCGGACCGGTCGCAGGTATTACAGCGCTAGTGCTTTCCGGTATGGATACACGTCACTACTATTTCGAAGGATTCCTTCCCGTGGAGACTAAAGAGAGAAAAGAACGGCTTTCCGTGGTTGCGGAAACTTCCGTCACCACGATCCTGTACGAGGCGCC
Organism: uncultured Eubacteriales bacterium; assembly: GCA_900317035.1. GTDB lineage: Bacteria > Bacillota > Clostridia > Saccharofermentanales > Saccharofermentanaceae > Scatonaster. The sequence continues at coordinate 5,224 of ONFC01000136.1, read as the reverse complement.
GCACCGTCTGCTAAAGACGCTTTCCGACCTCTCGGGGGCAGGAATGGGAGAAAGAAAGATCTCCGCCTGCCGGGAACTGACGAAGAAATACGAAGAGGTCATCCGCGGCACGGTAGAGGAAGTGACCGCTCATTTTGAGAAGGTCCCTCCGAAAGGAGAATTTGTCCTTGTTTTGGAAGGAGCCCCGAAAAATGATGCAAAAAAGAAGCTTTCTCCCGAAGAACGCCGAAATGTCATTTTAGATTTAGAAAGTAAGGGATTATCTACTAAAGATATAGCAAAAACACTCGCTTTGGAGTGGGGAGAGAGCAAAAAGGCTCTATACGATGAGGTCCTCGAAATGATAAAATAATGTAGATAGTCTAGTTTAGGGGAGAATTTAGATGGTCGCCGACGATTCCGGTTTTGTTTCAGCATTATATGACTCGACGATCAGTCTTGATCCGCAGCTTCTGGCGCAGGCTGACAGCCTTCTGGAAAATGTGGCGATGTGCACATTCGTAGTCTTCCCGAAAGAGAAAAGACTCTTCTTTTCCAAAGGTATGACGGATTACCTCGGTCCTGTAGCAGCTGAGGACATGCTTTTGGACAACTTCCTCGAATTTACGGATCCGGACGAGCAGAGAAATCTGAAAGTCCGCTATGAAGAAGGCTTTTATGATCTGGCGGCAGATAATCACAAAGTCGTTTCTTTCGAGCATAATATCATTTCCCATACGGGACATCTTTATCATGTACGTGTGACGATGCAGGCGGTGAAGAAAGAGAATCACCTCCTGATCTTCGGCATGATGGAAGACTATACCAGCAGCTTCGGTGAGATCGTATATGAGAAACTGCTGTCGGATTCGATCGACGGATATGTTTTCTGTTATGAGAGCGAGACCGACCATGTGCGCTTTAATTCTTCACTGGCGGATCTTCTGGATTTCCCGACACATGAACTGCAGCACGCGACAAAAGAGATCGGTAATCTCGTAAATCCCGAGGACTATTCCGCATTCGTTTCGATCATGCAGGACGATAAGGAAAAGAAGGACAAGTTCGGTCTGGATTTCCGTATCCTTTCTCCGGTCCAGGGAGAGGTCTGGGTGCACTCCTGTGGTGTCTTTGACTTTACATCTCCGGATCAGAAACACTATAAGATCGGTATCCTCGTTGATGTTACCGATAAGAAAAAGACGAACTCCCTTCAGAGACTCATCATCGATGGCTCTGAGGCGATCACTTTTACCGCTGATATGAAGCGCGGTATCATCGAATTTTCTCCGAACCTGAAAGATGCTTTCCCGGATATGGATCTTACGTATTCCGGCGACATCATCCACAGAATGGCGGAGGAAGTTATTGAAGACGACAGAAAACGTTTTATCGAGACATTTACCTATCTCGTGGATGAAGAGAGAGATACCTTCTCCATCGAGTTCCGTGTATGGGGGAATGACGATCAGATCAGATGGCTCGCCAGCCGTGGAAAGACAGTCTATGACAGCAGTAAACAGGCGCTTGTCATCATCGGTACGATCTTCGATCTTACTTCCATGAATGAGATGCGTGAGAATGTGGAGAAGAACTCTTCCCGTAATTCCCTGACCGGACTTCTGGCGCGTGACCGTCTCATCTCGGATCTTGATGAGATGATCCATAACAGAGACGTCCTCTCTGCGGCGATCGTACTGATCGACATCAAGGATTTCCATGTATTTAACGACCGTTACGGAAGAGAATCCGGCGACAGGCTTCTGGTTACCATTGCGAAGAAACTCCGTGAGAGCAGCCCGAAGGATAGTGAACTCTATCATATCAATGTGGATACTTTCTGCCTTCTGTGGAAGAATGCGACACGTGTCCAGGTGGAGAACCACATGAAAGCCATCAAGGAAGAGATGAATGAACCGCTGATCGTAGATAGAAGCACGATGTATGTGTCTTTTTCGATGAGTGCAGCGATCTTCCCGTCATGCGGAAATGTCGCGGAAGAACTTCTCGTGAACGCGGAGATCACACTGCATAAGGTCAAGCAGGATCCTCGTCTTACGTATTCGATCTATACCCCTCAGTTCAAGGTGGAGCTGAAGGAGAGACTGGACTTCGAGTTCCAGATCAGTAAATCCGTCCGTGAAGGAAACCAGAATTTCCTTCTTTATTTCCAGCCGCTGGTCGATGCCAGATCAGAGCGCCTAGTTGGATGTGAAGCCCTTCTCCGCTGGAGATCTCCTCAGGGAAATCTCATCAGCCCGGAGAAAGTTATTGCGGCCGTCTATGCGACCGGCCAGATGAATATCGTCGGTGACTGGATCTTAAGGACTGCGATCCAGCAGTGCAAGACATGGATCGATTCCGGTGTCTCGGATGACTTCTATGTACATATCAACGTTACTGCTGAAGATATGGCAAGGATCGACTTTGCGGATTATGTTATCCAACTTCTTTCCGAGTATGGACTCCAGCCGAAGAACATCCTTCTGGAGATCACGGAGACGACGCTCATGAAGAACCTGGCGATCTGCCGTCAGAATATGATCAAGCTCAGATCGAACGGTATCCGCATCGCGCTCGATGACTTTGGTACCGGATATTCCTCGTTTAACTACCTTCGTGAATTCCCGGTAGATGAGATCAAGATCGACCGTGCGTTTGTCGATCAGGACGACCGCTTCAATATGTCGTTCATCTCGGCTATCGTTCTCCTTACCAGAACCATCGGCATGACCGTATGTGTCGAGGGTATCGAGACTGCGCAGAAGGCATCCCGTATACGCTCTCTTGGTGTCGATATCTTCCAGGGATACTATTTTGCAAAACCACTCTCTCCGGAAGACTTTGAGAAGAAGTACTTCTCCGGAGCCAAGTTCCGTGCCTCGAAAGAAGAAGTGCAGGAGAGGACCCGAAGAGGCGAGTAAATCCCGGAAAACAGCAAAAGTCGCTGTTCACGTTACTTTTTCAAGTGATTTTGGTGACGTATAGAGCGAAAAACAGCAAAAGTCGCTGTTCACGTTTCTTTCTCAAGTGATTTGAGCGACGTTTGCAGCGACTTTTTGTTTTAGAAGATACTATAGATTACTTTGCAACGATGTTTGCAAGTCTTCCCTTAACGTAGATGAACTTTACAATATTTCTTCCGGCCAGTGCAGCTTCGAAATGGCTGTCTTCCTTGACGGCCTTTTCCACATCTTCCTGTGTGGCATCCGGTGCGATATTGACCTTATACTTCACCTGACCGTTGATCTGGACAGCGATCTCGATCGTATCCTTGACGAGCTTGCTCTCATCGCACTTCGGCCATTCCTGATTGAAGATAGAATACTCGTTGCCCATTCTCTCCCAGAGTTCTTCTGTGAAGTGCGGAGCGTACGGAGCATAGAGCAGAAGGAATGTCTCTACGGTAGATCTTAAGAGAGCATCGTTCTTATTGGCTGCACCCTGATACTTTCCGATCGCGTTCAGAAGCTCCATCAGACGGGCGATGGAAGTATTGAACTGGAATCTTTCGGTATCTGTCGTTACTGCCTTGATGGTGTAGTTCAGGCTGTAAAGGAGAGCCTTATCATCTTCGCTGAGGTCAGAAGGCAGAGCCTGTCCCTTTGCGATGTCCTTAACATCGTCCACGAGACGGTCGATACGGCCGGTGAACTTCACGATGGCCTGAAGTCCGCTCTCGCTCCACGGACCACCATCTGTATATGCGAAACCAAATGCCAGGTATGTTCTGAATACGTCAGAACCATACTTCTGGATGTACGGATCCGGCGCAACTGTATTACCTCTGGACTTACTCATTCTGTTTCCGTCAGGTCCAAGGATGATACCCTGGTGAACGAGAGAGGTGAACGGCTCGTCAAAATCGAGGTAACCCATATCACGGAGAGCCTTACAGAAGAAACGTGTATAGAGAAGATGCATTGCTGCATGCTCCGGACCGCCGACATACTTATCGACCGGGCACATCTTATCGATGAGTTCTCTGTTGAAAGGTTCCTTATCGTTCTTGTTATCCGGGTAACGGAGCTGATACCAGGAAGAGTCAACGAATGTATCCATGGTATCCGGATCACGCTTGGCGGGAGCGCCGCACTTCGGACAGGTCGTGTTCATGAACTCAGCACACTTTGCCAGCGGGGATTCTCCATCCGGACGGAATTCTACGTCGTAGGGGAGAAGTACCGGGAGCTGATCGTCCGGTACCGGAACGACACCGCACTTCTCGCAGTGAACGACCGGGATCGGTGTGCCCCAGTAACGCTGGCGGGAAATCAGCCAGTCACGGAGACGGTAGTTAATCTTTCTTTCTGCCATGCCCTGCGGCTGGAGTTTCTCGATGATCGCATCGATCGCGGTCTTGAAGTCCAGACCGTCAAATTCGCCGGAGTTTACGAGTACGCCTTTTTCGATGAACGGAAGTTCATCCTCGGCATCCGGCTTGGAAGCGATAACTCTCTGGATCGGAAGATCGAATTTCTTTGCAAACTCGAAGTCTCTCTCATCGTGAGCAGGAACCGCCATTACAACACCGGTACCGTAAGTAGCGATAACATAGTCAGAAGCCCAGATCGGAACTTTCTTTCCGGTGATCGGGTGGATCGCATAAGATCCTGTGAATACACCGGTCTTCTCACGGGTGGTGGACATTCTGTCGATATCGGAAGCCTTCTTCGTGAAAGCCTGATACTCTTCCACTTTCTCACGGCATTCATCCGTCGTAAGCAGTGTGCACAGCGGAGACTCCGGAGCGACAACTACGTAGGACACACCCATCAGGGTATCGGCACGTGTGGTGAATACGGACAGCTTCAGATCGGAACCGTCTTCGTCCTTTAAGCGCTCGCCGTTCTTCTCGCAAAGGAAGGAGATCTGCGTACCTTCGGATCTGCCGATCCAGTTGGTCTGGATCTTCTTGGTCTTTTCCGGCCAGTCCAGCTGCGGCAGGCAGTCGAGAAGTTCCTGGGCATACGCGGTGATCTTGAAGAACCACTGTGTCATGTTCTTATGCTCGACTTCAGTGTGGCAGCGCTCACATGCGCCGTCGATGACCTGCTCGTTGGCAAGAACGGTATTACACTGCGGGCACCAGTTTACCGGTGCGTTCTTTCTGTAGGCCAGGCCCTTCTCGAGAAGTCTTAAGAAGATCCACTGGTTCCACTTGTAGTATTCCGGCTTGCAGGTCGCGATCTCATAATCCCAGTCATAGGTAGCGCCCATGTTCTTGAGCTGCTGCTCCATGATC
>ONFC01000134.1 GCA_900317035.1 uncultured Eubacteriales bacterium | reverse complement strand
AATTTGTTCTACGGGACTTAGATTTTTTACAGTTTATGGACCTGCTGGCAGACCTGATATGGCGTATTTTAAATTTACAAATGGTACGAGGGAAGATGCTGAGGATCTCGTACACGAAGGAAAGATCGACTGTGCACTGGTCGTATCAAAGAACGAAGTTAGGATCCTTTATGATTCCTCGGTCCTTACCTCATCACTCGCGCTGAAAGATGCAAACGACTGCGCCAATGATCTGGTGTATCTCCTTGAAGGAGAGGAGATGCTGCAGGGAGCGTATGACCTTTATCCGGAATCCAAACCGATCGATGTTTCGACGGATGAGCAGAAACTGTCGAAATTCTTCGATCAGATGGCAGGCCTTATCGGCATGATCCTCTTCCTGATGATGGCAAGTAATGCGATGACACTTTCGGCAAAGAGCATTACCGGCGAGAAGGAGCGGCAGACATTTGATTCGCTGGTGCTCTGTCCGGCCCCGCTCCGCAGGATCCTTCTGGGAAAAGAACTGGTCATGATGACCGAGATCTTCCTTTCCGGCCTCGCAGGTATTCTCGCGGCAATAGCCGGCATGGCGGTCTGGTATCCGTACGAATTTAAGATGATCGGGAATGCCGCCGGAAAAGATCCCGCCTGGTGCCTGGTCATTCTGATCCTGATCGTGTCTGTAACACTTGTGATCTCCGGCATCTTCAGTGTAATCGGAAGTGCTTTTTCCCAGACGAAAAAAGCATCACTGTTTTCGTCGGCGGGTATGGTGGTCGTTTCTGTGGCAGCGATCCTTCCGAATTTCATAGACAAAGAGATCGTGAGATTTATTCCGGTAGCAAACTGGACTCCGGTCATAAAACAACTGGGTAAAAACAAGGTCGATTATCCGCCGCTCTTTGCGGCACTGGCGGTATCGGCGCTCTTAGCAGTGATGTGCATGATCCTGTCTTCCGGATTATGGGAAAGGACTTCTGAATGATTACGATCGAACATCTGAAAAAGACATTTAAGAAGAATAAAGTGGAAGCGGTCAAGGATGTGAATCTGGAGATCCATGACGGCCAGATCTTCGCCCTGCTGGGACCAAACGGTGCCGGTAAAACGACAACGATGCGTATGATGAGCACGCTTCTTACGCCGACAGGGGGAACGATCCTTTATGACGGAAAACCGCTGGATGAGGATAGTGAAGCGATCAGAAGACGTATCGCATTTTTAACAAATGAGATCCGTCTGGACGGACAGTTCACCCCGGATGAACTGGCAGACTACTATGGCGGCCTTTACGAGATGACCCCGGAGGCAATCGCCAAAAACAGGGATAAACTTTTCGACTATTTCGGGATCAGCGAATTCAGAAACAGAAGATATGATACGTTCTCGACCGGCATGAAGCAGAAGACATCTCTGGCGATCTGTCTTCTTCATGATCCGGACACGATCATCTTCGATGAACCGACAAACGGACTGGATATACTGACACAGCAGCTGATCGAGGCGTATCTGCTCAAGCTGAAAGATGAAGGAAAATGTATCATCCTTTCTACCCACATCCTTGATCTGGTCGCCCGCATGGCAGACCGGGTAGGTATCATCGTCGACGGAAGATCCGTGTTCTGCGGAACTGTCCCGGAACTTCCGGAGAGCCAGGGTGTCTCGACAGTCGAGGAGGCATTTATCAAGCTGTATAAAGAAAACCATGAGGAAAAGGCCATCGTCGGCCGCCATGGAAGAGAGTAAACGGAAGGGGCAAAAACAGAGGATGCGCGGACTGGGAAAAATATTCCACCACGAAATGCAGAAGATCCTGAAGGAGAAGACACTTCTCTTCGGGTTCCTGATCCTGCCTGTCCTTACCCTGTTCGTTACTGTAGGAATGACGCTTCTTGAGCCCCGGACCGGGCAGGAAGAGAATACCTCCTATGTTATGTATTTCTATGGTATCGACCTTCAGCGGTCAAATATCGGCTCCATTGACGATAAGCAGATCTGGATCGAGAATATCGAGGTAGCACCGGAGGAATTCGTCCACTCGGATACATTCCACAACTGTGATGTTCTGGTGGATTTCTCGGATATCGAGTGTGTGGAGATCTATTACCATGAGAGCGATCCGATGTCTTCGTATCTGAAGATGAGCGCGGAATCCTTTGTCCGCCAGAGCTTCGATAAAGTATATAAGTCGCAGAATCCCGGCATCCTGTTCCGGGAGGTTGAACTGGAGGATATTACGCAGAAAGAAAACGCGAACCGCATGATCGCGATGCTGCTGCCGTATATGCTTATCCTTCCGCTGACGGCCAATATCGCCAACTTTGCCGGAGACACCGTCGCGGGTGATAAGGCACGGGGGACCTTCTATCAGGTCATGCTGTCGCCGGTTCCGCCGATCAGCCTGATCATGGGAAAGATCCTGTCTGTCAGCCTGATCAGCCTTTTCAGCAGCGGGATCTATATCGGCCTCGATATTGTGGGAAGTAAGATATGTGAATCGATGCATCTGAAAGACGTTTTCGGATTTGCCGGAGTCTCCATTACGGCGCAGCAGGTCTTCCTGATCATTCTTTACGCAGTGCTGCTGTGTTATCTGTTCTCCAATCTCGGCGTGCTGATCTCTCTGTTCTGTAAAGATGCTAACCAGGCGCAGACGGCACAGCTTCCGGTAACGCTGGCTTGTACGCTCGCGTCGATGATGTCGATGTTCCGCCTCGGAAGCTCGCCGGCATCGCACTACCTGATCCCGGTCTATAACATCTGTCTGATCTTCCAGGATCTTCTGAATGCGAGGGCGAAGATGGAAAATATGCTCATGGTGGCGCTGTCTCTCCTGGTCCTTGCTGTGCTTGTACTGATCACGACGCTTCTTTGCTATAAAAGTGAGAAAGTTCGCACCTGATAACTCCGTAAAGTGCTTTTGGCGCGGAAATAAGAGAATAGTCACGAAGCTTTCCGCGGTTTTACTTTGCCCCTGTTTTGTGATTAAATATCCTTGAGAAAGGAAGGGAAAACCACGTGAATAAGAAAATCAGAAATGTGCTCAAAGTACTGGGCTGCATTATACTTTCATCATCATTATTCCTAAGCGCGTGCCGTCCGGCAAAGGAGACTTCTGCGAAGAAGATGACCAGACGAACGACTGAAGACACCACGGAGACAACAGAGGAACCGACCGATACCGATCCTACTCAGTCGCAGGATCCATCCGCTACTCCTATTCCATCGAATAAGAAGTATACCGGTGAAGAGGCGGCAAAAAAACTTCATGAACTGGATGAAGAGATCTTTAAGAATGGAAAAACGGACATCATATCCATGGTGTTCGATATTGAAGACCCGAGCAAATTCGGCATGACCTGGCCGGATGTCGGTATTGAGCCATGGTCTCCCGATGATGACCAGAAGGGGCAGGAGTCTATCCAGCAAGTGCTGACTACTCTAAATGAGATCGATTTCGGGTCGCTCGAACTCGAAGACCAGATCCTCTATGATACCCTGATGCACGACTATACTCTCGCGAACGAGATGAACGGGATGGATTACTACACAAGTTCGATGAACAGCCTGACCGGCGAAAACATGGAGCTCCCGATCATTTTTGCGACACTGGGATTTGACGATCAGGCCGATGTGGAAAGATACCTGAAGATGCTAGCTGACGTCAAGCCGTATTTCGAGAGCCTCTTTGAGTATGAAAAGAAAGTGGCGGAAGCCGGCAATTCCCGTCCGGACGCCATTCTCGACAAACTCCTCGAGTCCCTCGAAGCGGTCTATAAGGATCACGAAGGAAACTACATGTACACCACATTTGAAGATCGCGTGAATGCGATGGACCTCGATGATGCGGTGAAAAAAGATCTTATCGCGAAGAATAAAGAGATCTTGGACACTTCCTTCTTCCCGGCATATGAAGAACTGAAAAAGAATATGGAGACGCTTCGCGGCACCGCGAAGACTTCCGGAAAGATCTGCGAGATGCAAGGCGGAAAGGCATTCTATGAGAAGTATTTCCAGCTCCGCTCCGGAACGAGCCTGACGATCGACGAAGCAAAGAAGTTTCTTCTGGACGATATCAATGCGAAATATAGCGACTTCTATGCCAAGCTGTTTAAGCTGAACCAGCAGCAGAACGATGAACTCATGAAGCATATGAGTCAGGACCCGTCTGTGGCGATCACGACAGGTTCTTTTGAATCAGATGTCGAGTTCTGTAAAGATGCGATCAAGAGTGATTTCCCGGATATCGGAGATGTGAAATATACTATCTACCATATCCCGAAAGAACTGTCTAAGAATCTTTCGCCGGCGGCATATATGTCTACACCGGTCGATGATATCAATAAGAATGTCCTTATGCTCAACGATCACAGCACCGGACTTGGAGATATGCTGACGACGGTGGCACATGAGGCGTTCCCGGGCCATCTTTTCGAGGCGGTCTATCATATGCAGCATTTGAATAATTTCTACCAGAAGGGCGGAACGACAGCATATAAAGAGGGCTGGTCCACCTACTCGGAAGACTACATCATGAACCTGACCACGGGCTATGATCTTCAGGTGTATGAGTGCTTCGACCTGTACATAGCACTTCTGAACTATCAGATGCAGGCGTATCTCGATATCTGCGTTCACTATGACGGATGGGGAAGAGACGAGGTCGTGAATTTCGCAAACCAGTATTTCCCGGGCGCCGGCGAGGAACTCGCAGATGCTTTCTATGACCGCATTGTCGAGATCCCGTGCTATGTAACTCCTTATTGCTTCGGCAATATGTGCTGCAGCAAGATCATCAACGATGCGATGGCACAGTATGGAAGCCAGTACAGCAAAAAAGAGATCCACGCTGCTTATCTCGATATGGGACCGAGTTCTTTCGATCTTCTCGAGAAGTATATGCCGCTGTTCGTGGAAAAACAGCACTAATCAATCAGACAGGAAAGGACCGGATGTGACCTATGGGATGGCTGAAGGATAATCTCGGCACGATCATCGTCAGTCTGGTCCTTGCTTCTGCCGTGATCCTCATCATCGTGAAGATGATACGTGATAAAAAGAAGGGAAAAACATCCTGCGGATGCGGGTGTGCGGGCTGCGCGATGAGCGCATCCTGCCATTCTCCGTCCAAAAAGGAAGAGAAAGATACATGAGAAGACCCGGAAAGTGTATAAAAGCTTTGGCGATGATCTCTGCGGGAGCGCTGATTTCAGCGCCTCTTTCCGCATGCAGCAGGTCCGCGGACCCGGATAAAGTCGCCAAGCCCCCGCTCTCCCAGACGGATGAGAACGGAAATGTAATCTCCGGAAATAACTGGGGAGGCCGGCAGTCGGATCCTTCCTCACAGGCGGAGAAGACCTTCCGTGAATACGATATGGGCATGTTTGTCGGAGCGTCAGACCTTCTCAATGCGTATTATGCTTTTGATGATCCGAAGAATTATTATTCGGACTGGCCGACTGTCGGTCTTCATTTTCCGAAATTAGAAGACTATCAGAATGCATCGTCCACGTATGAGATGTTACGTGGAAATCTTTCTTCGCTGGACTCCTCAGAGCTTAACGATGCGCAAAACCGGGCAATTAAGGACATGTGCTTCGATTTTCAGTATATGTCGGAGATGTATAAGCACAGCTACTATATTCCGCAGCTGAATCCGTATTCCGCAGCTGAATCCGATGGGCGGAAAGCAGGTCGTGTATCCTCTTCTTACTTCCCTGATCCCGTTTAAGTCGAAAGAGGATGTCGACCGCTATTTCACGATCCTGGGCGATTTCAAGGACTTCTTTACCCAGGCATTTGAAGCGGAGAAACTCCGTAGCGAAATGGGACTCGGGTATAACGATGAGAACATCGACCGCATCATCCAGGACTGCATCAAGATGAAGAAGGACCATGAAACGAATTTTATGAAGACGACTTTTGAAGAGCGTGTCCGCAAACTCGGCCTTTCCGACAGTGAGACAGATGAACTGATAAATAAGAATCAGGAACTCCTTGATCTATAT
>ONFC01000130.1 GCA_900317035.1 uncultured Eubacteriales bacterium | reverse complement strand
CGCGATCGCCAAGCAGAATGTCACGAAGACTTTCGAGCGCTATGTTGCGCCGAGTATCGTAAACGAGATCCTGAAGGAGGGTACAGACAGCCTGAAACTCGGCGGAAAACTCTGCGATATCGCAGTGCTTTTCGTGGATATCCGCGGATTTACGACGATGTCCGAGCGTCTCTCGCCGGAGGAAGTCGTCAACATCTTAAACCAGTACCTGTCGATGACATCGGCCTGCATCGAAAAAAATAAGGGCACGCTCGATAAATTCGTCGGTGATGCGACGATGGCATTCTGGGGCGCGCCTCTTCCGGAAGAAGATCCGGTCTATCGGGCGGCGCTGACTGCACTTGATATCGTAAAGGGCGCGGAGGAACTCTCCAAGAAACTGAAAGAAGAGATCAACGAAGAACTGCATGTCGGTGTCGGCGTCCACTACGGACCGGCCGTTGTCGGAAACATGGGCTCGGAAAAGCGCATGGACTACACGGCCATCGGCGATACCGTAAATACCTCGGCACGTCTGGAAGCCAACGCTCCGGGAGGAATGGTCTATATCAGCCGTGCCGTCGCAGATAAACTCGAAGGCCGTATGCGATTTACATCGCTCGGAGATTCTATTAAACTGAAAGGTAAGGCAGAGGGCTTTGAAGTCCTCAAACTCGAAGGACCGGTGGAGGAATGATGATTCGTTTTCTGGGAAGAGGATCCGCATTTGCAGATGAGCATAACTGCGCGTATTTCACCGCAGGAGCTGACCTGGTGCTCCTCGACTGCCCGATGAGTGCTTTTACCAAATTAAAACAAAAAGACATCAAAGCGTATGAAAATATCTATGTCCTGATTACGCATACACACGGCGACCATATCGGCGGTGTGGCGATGCTGATCGACTATGTGCACTTCGTCTTTCACTCGAAGGTGACGGTCGCCGCGCCGTCGGAACAGGTGAAAAACGACCTGAAATACTGGCTTTCGAATCTCGAAGGATGCGGCGATGACTGGTATGACATGATACTTGCTTCTGACATCAAGAAAGACTGGATGGGAGAAGCGATCCCGACGACACATGCGGCACAGCTTGCCGGCAAATGCTTCGGCTACCGGCTGATCCTGGACGGGAATACCGTCATCTACACGGGCGATTCAAATACGCTTGCGCCCTATGAGAAGTACCTGGTCCCGGGAGTATATCTCTATACGGAGGTGTCCGCGTATAAGACGGAAGTGCACCTTTACTGCGGAGATATCAAGGAGAAGGTCAGAAGCTTCGTGGAACAGGGGATCCACGTCTATCTCATGCATATGGATGATGAGACGGTAATTAGAATAATCATGGAAGGAACGGGTGCGGAATTCGCCCCGCTGGAGGAGGATACTATGAACGGCAACGGAACGATTATGGATGCGGTGTTTGGGATCACGGACAGCCTGTATAAGGATATGTGCATGAATAAGTCGAAAGACCATGGACTTCTGTTCTCCTATCTTACCAAGCTCAGTATGACGCTGGTCAACGCAGACCGCGCAAGCTTCTGGAAATGGGATAAGAGAAAGCACGTGCTCTGGACGATGACGGCGATCGACGTCGATAAGATCGAGATCCCGGATGATAAGGGCCTCGTAGGAAAAGCACTCCGTACCGAAAAGACCGTAGTCACAAACGATCCATATTCTGATCCGGACTTTAACAGCAATGTAGATAAGCAGACCGGCTATGTCACGAAGTCTGTCCTCGTTCTTCCTGTTGCGGATGTAAACGGTAACTTCATCGGCGCGCTGCAGCTTCTGAATAAGCTCGACGGTACCGGCTTCGATGAAGTGGAAGATGTGAAGAAGCTGTCGCTGGCGGCTCTTGTCTGTGGTATCGCGCTCGAGTCCGAGACATTCCTTCAGGATTCCCACCACGACCGTCTGACGGGACTTAAGAACAGAATGGGATTCTTCTACGATTTCGGCGGTGAGTTTAAGGACTATCTCGATCCGAATGCCGGAAAGACCATGTCTGTCTTCATCTGCGATATCGATAAGTTCAAGCGTGTCAACGATACCTACGGCCATAACGCAGGTGACGACGTTCTTTCCTTTACCGCAAATCTCATCGAGTCTTTCTGCGGAGAAAAGGAAAGTGTTTACCGCTGGGGCGGCGAGGAGTTCGTCATGGTGCTTCGGGATACCGATCTTGAGGGCGCTGCGGCAAAGGCCGAGGAGATCCGTGTGAAACTGATGAATTCCGATATCGATGCGGAAGGTACGATCATCCGCTGTACCCTGAGCTTCGGTGTCGCGCTCTTTGATCCGAAGAAAACGATCGAAGAGAATATCAGTGTCGCGGATGCCCGCCTCTATACTGCGAAGGAGACCGGCCGCAACCGTGTCTGCAAGGAAGACGTGTGAGGAAGACGTGTGCGGAAGGCGTGTGAGGATAGGATTAACCTAGGAGAATCGCGCAGAAGGATCCTATCGTATTTCTACGTAGTAGGATCATGAGAGAAGAATCTTCAAAATGATCCTATCAATTCTTGGTTTGGATAGGATCAAGTCTTCTAAAACTCGAAAATGATCCTACCTTATTGGGTTCCCGATAGGATCAAATCATGTAAATTCAACATAAGATCCTACATTGCATTTAAAAATGTAGGATCTTTTCGCGAAAAACAAAGAAATGATCCTATCTGCTATTTTTTTAGTAGGATCTTTGGGAATAAACCAAAGAAATGATCCTATCTTGTTTCTGTAATGATAGGATCTAATCGAAAAATGAAATCATTCGATCCTATTTTATGAAATTACGCTCTTTGATCGTAGGATCTCATTGCGAAGAACATGGGCTTGTGCTAAAATACACCCGACAAAACAAAGCAGGGGAGCTTGTGTAACAGGCTGAGAGGAAGGATCTTACCTTCGACCCGTAACCTGATTTGGATAATGCCAACGTAGGGATGCCCGATATATAGGTGTTTACGAGGAGTTACCCAAATCATATGAGGTAACTCTTTTTATTTGGAGGAATACACATATGAGTAATCGAAAAGCACTTGGCGAATGCCTGAATGCGGTACATGCGGCCACTCCGCTGGTCCATAACATCACGAACTATGTCACGGTCAACGACGTGGCAAATGTCCTTCTTGCCTGCGGCGGAAGCCCGATCATGTCGGATGAGCCGAAGGATGTCTATGACATCACTTCGATCTGCGGCGGCTTAAATATCAACATCGGAACGCTGAATGAGCGCTCGATCGAAGCGATGATGATCGCCGGTATGCGTGCAAAAGAACTGGGACATGTCGTGCTTCTGGATCCGGTCGGAGCTGGTGCGAGCTTTCTTCGTACGAAGACGGCACAGAGCATCGTAGAGGAAGTGAAGCCGGACATCATCCGCGGAAATATCTCGGAGATCAAGACCCTGGCAAAGGGCTCCGGTACAACGAAGGGCGTCGATGCCGATGCGGCGGATACGGTAACCGAGGAAAACCTCGATGAGATGGTCGCATTTGTGAAGGCATTTGCCGAGAAGACCGATGCCGTGATTGCGATCACCGGTGCGATCGATCTGGTAGCGGACGCTGAGGTCTGCTATGTGATCCGAAACGGCCGTAAGGAAATGAGCCGTATCACGGGTACAGGCTGCCAGCTGTCGGGTATGGCGACAGCGTATGCGGTAGCAAATCCGGACAATAAAGTAGATGCGGTTGCTGCTGCTGTCTGTCTCATGGGCCTTGCCGGCGAGATCGGCTGGTCTCGTATGCAGGAAGGCGATGGTAACTCGACATATAGAAACAGGATTATCGATGCAATCTTTAATATCGATGCAAAGACACTGGAGGAAGGTGCGAAATATGAAATCCGATAAGAATATGGACCTGGAGACACAGGTAAATCTCTTCGGTATGTCTGATGCCATGAAGCAGGGCATGAACCTCGGCCTCGAACTGGGGGAAAAAGCTGCGGGTGAGAAGGGAACTGTCGGTACCGCAAGTTTCCGTATGCCGGAAGATAAGAAGAAAAACCTGAAAGAAACCCTTCTTCTTTATGCAGTGACGGACCGCCGCTGGACCGTGGAGAAGACACTCCTGCAGCAGGTGGAGGAAGCAATCCTCGGAGGAGCGACATTCATCCAGCTCAGAGAAAAAGATCTCGGAGAAAGTGCTTTTGAAAAAGAAGCAGTCGAGATCCAGGAACTCTGCAGAAAATATGCTGTTCCGTTCGTTGTAAATGACAATGTTGAGATCGCAAAGAGAATGGGCGCAGACGGTGTGCATGTCGGTCAGAGCGATATGGAAGCGGGCGATGTTCGTGCGATGTTAGGACCGGATGCGATCCTGGGCGTATCGGCTTCGACTGTCGAGCAGGCAATCCTTGCCGAGAAGCGCGGTGCGGATTATCTCGGTGTCGGTGCGGTATTTCCGACCGGCTCGAAGGACGATGCAGTAGAGGTGCCGCATGAGACGCTGAAGGCGATCTGTGAAGCGGTATCGATCCCGGTCATCGCCATCGGCGGGATCAGCGCAGAGAATGTACATGAACTCTCCGGATCGGGGATCTGCGGTATTGCCGTAATCTCAGCGATCTTCGGACAGAAGGATATAAAGGCGGCCACTGCTGACCTTAAGAAAAAGACCTTGGAAATGGTAGGAAAATGATTATGAAAACAGCCTTAACGATCGCCGGCAGTGACTGTTCCGGCGGCGCCGGGATCCAGGCGGATATCAAGACGATGACCATGAACGGCGTGTATGCCATGAGCTGTATCACTGCTCTTACGGCGCAGAATACCACCGGCGTCACGGGGATCATGGAAGTTAGCCCTGAGTTCCTCAAGCAGCAGATCGATGCCGTGTTTACGGATATTTTTCCGGATGCGGTGAAGATCGGTATGGTATCTTCTCCGGACCTGATCAAAGTGATCGCCGAGAGACTGACCTTCTATAACGCCAAAAACATCGTTGTGGATCCGGTCATGGTCGCAACATCCGGGTCGAAGCTGATCGCGGATGATGCCATCGAAGTTCTGATCGATAAGCTGATGCCGCTGGCAACCGTAGTTACACCGAACATCCCGGAAGGAGAGATCCTGTCGGGCATGAAGATTACTTCAAAAGTAGAGATGGAAGAAGCGGCGAAGAAGATTTCCGAAAAACTGGGAGGCTCTGTTTCCGTGCTTCTTAAGGGTGGGCACAGTATCTGTGATGCCGATGATCTTCTGTATGCAGAAGGACAAAAGATGTGGTATCAGGGAAAACGGATCGATAATCCCAATACCCATGGAACAGGATGCACCTTATCCTCCGCGATCGCAGCCAACCTGGCCGGCGGAAAGAGCCTTTCCGACAGTGTCCGGAATGCCAAGACCTATATCTCGGAAGCCCTGGAAGCAGGACTCGATCTGGGTAAGGGAAGCGGACCGCTGATGCATAATTACCGCTTGTTTGAAGAACAGTAAATAAGTGATTGATTGTTAGAAAACTAATTAACAATCGTTTTGAAGAGATACGTAAAAAAGCTTCTTGTAAGCAAAAAATAGAAATGTGAGGAAGAAAAAATGAGTGAGTACACGACGCAGATGGATGCAGCAAGAAAGGGGATCATCACCCCGGAGATGAAAAAGGTTGCCGAGAAGGAGTACCGTACCGAGGAGGAGATCCGCCAGTGGGTCGCAGAAGGAAAAGTCGCGATCTGCTGTAATAAGAACCATAAGTGCATCGATCCGAATGGTGTCGGTTCTATGCTGAGAACGAAGATCAATGTGAACCTCGGTGTATCGAAGGACTGCAAAGACTACGATATCGAGATGCAGAAAGTCATGGCGGCAGTAGATATGGGTGCGGAGGCGATCATGGACCTGTCTTCCCACGGAAATACACAGCCGTTTCGAAGAAA
>ONFC01000109.1 GCA_900317035.1 uncultured Eubacteriales bacterium | reverse complement strand
TCCGAAATTAGTAACGAAATCTTTCGTATAGACGCACTCACCATTTTCGTAATGGAAAACAAATGTGGAGGCGGATTCACCCTCGAAAGCTGTAGCGAGATACGCGTAGAAACCGGAGTCCGTCTTCATGAGGTTGAAACCGTAATAGTAATAATTGTCACCATTGCCTAAAAGATCGCCCGGAATAGAGCCTTTTACTTCGCCGTTAATGGAGATGGTCGCGCCGATCATGAAATCATATTCATCTGTTTCATAATCTACAGAGATCAGATCCAGTGCACCATCACCATCGATATCCCAGGTGATGCTGTCATACTTATCCGCTTCGAGTGCATAGTATTCAGGAGTAGAGCCGAATATGGAAACGTCCAGATAATCAGCGGCATACATGGCCGGGATCTTGAAGAAATGCGGATTTGCAAGTTTGGTGTTAATAAGATAAATGGCATCGTACGAAATGACGAATTCGATTTTTTCGTTTTCATTGCGAAGATCTTTTGCAAAGTCTTTCGCATAACCTTTCTCATATTCGTCTGCCTTTGAATTGCTGTAGAACTTTTCAAAGAAATCAGCAAACCCGGCTCTGTCGGTCACTACGTCTTCAAAAAAGTATTCCATGCCGTCAGATGCACGGTATGTGTGCGAAATGAGAGAGGTGTTGGTTAATGACGGAGAGGAAATATCCTGGCAAATGGCATATGAGAAAATATCCGTGTCCGCACGATATACCCAGATATCGCCATATAAATATGTATCCGTCGAGTAACTTCCGTCCTTGACAGAGGAGACCAGCTGCGGACGAATTTCGTCATACTTTTCATCAAGTACGGTATTCAGATATCCTGATTCCGATTCCAGAGAGTTCCAGAGCTGGTTGTGTGCATCGATCTCCGCCGGAGAGAACTGGACCTTTCCCGCGTCCTTACGGATCATCCCGTATCTTCCATCGGATGTCGGAGCAGCAAAAGCACGGTCCGTGGAAACGATTTCATAATCGAGATTCTTCTGATCGTTTCTGATCATAAAATCGGTAGAAAGCTTGAAATCCTTCAATCCTGTTCCGGGCTTTGTCTCCGGCTCCGAAGAGGATTCCGATTCGGATGGCTCCGTGTCTTCTGAAGTGGCTTCGGTCTCTGTCTCAGATTCCTCCGTCTCGATTTCCGTTACTTCTGTCTCTTTGGTTTTCTTCGTTTTCTTTGTTGTCTCTTCGCTCTTTTTCTTACAGCCAGCAAGAGCGGAGATCATGGAAAGAGATAGTAAAACTGCAATAATTTTTTTCATAAAACCCTCCTTATATTTTTATCCCCAGAACATGATGGAATAGAAAACATCTTCCACGTCTTTTCCATTGACGGTCATGACATAATCTTCCGAGCCGAAGTCGAGTTCTGCCAGGAAGCTCTTCTCCGGATCGGGATCTACAATGTGGACGATCAGGCGTTTGGTGTCTGTATCATAAAGATACGGACGGACGAAAGATCCTGCCGGGATCGTCACATCGCCTTCTTTGCTGAAATCAATATCGCTTACTTTCGAGCACGGAATATCGATCTTCGCGGTCACCGGACCGGCATCGGATGTCCAGAGTGGGTAGTTTTTCTTCGGCATACCGTGATTTCCGATGACGGAGAATTCATTGGTGAAGAAGTCGGTACCCAGTGTATCGCAAGGATCAAACATCTCGAAAGCTTCCGGATTGATCATCGCACGGGATCCCATGAAGTCCATAAATACATCTACATAGGTCAGCTTATCTCCGTCGATCTTAAAGACGTAAGTATCTTCGAAAGAATCGATGGCGTTCATACGGCAGTAAAGGTAGAAACCGTCATCAGTCTTCATGATCATGGAGTACATGAGTCCGTTAGAATAGATTTTCATCCCCGCGGACTTGGAGTCGAGTTTGAAATCGTTATATTCGAGCTTCAGGATGATCTCGTCGTTGCCATATTCACCGGTGCCCTGTGAATACTCACTTTCAGCTTTGATCGTATCCATCTGTCCGTCCCCGTTTACATCCCATGTGATGCAGCGATTCGGATCGTCATAGAGCGTGTAGTATTTCGGTGTTTTTCCGAAGTATTCCATATTAAAGATATCTTCGTGTCCGATCACAGGGATCTTATATACGTCGTAGTTGATCATGCCTGAATTGAACACGGGAATATTGATTCCGTCGTAGGCCAGAGTAAAGGGAAGTGTGCCGTCAATAACGCTGTTTTCAATGGATGTCAGCCAGGTCTTATAGTCATCATCCGCACCCGGCATAGCGAAGTACTGCTCGAGGAGAGCATTCAGTGCGCCACGGTCTAAAATGACATCGTCTATCGTGATGGTAGAACCGTCTTCCGTGCGGTAGTTGTATGTGCGGAATTCGCCTTCCTGCATTCCCGGTGCAGCGGTGACTGCGACAGAGAAGATCTGTGAGTCGGAACGGAAAATAGCAGTTGATAATTCTACTTTGTTTCCATCGGTGTAATGTCCGGATTTTGCATTATTCAGAAATACTTCGCTTTCTTTTTTGAACTGATCCTCTGTTTGCGCGATCAATGGAGCGAAGTCTCTTTCCAGAGACGTCTCGAGCTTGTCATACGGAGTTCCGTCTTCCAGATAGAGCTGGTCAATGGAAAGGAACATATACGATGTTGTTTCTGTATCTTTATCAAATACGGGAGTGTAATCCCAGTACTGGGACGGGTAATCCATCCCGATCATCTCCAGCGATTCTTCCGCCTTAAAGACATTGGCTGGAGCAGATGTCTCGCTTTCCGTGCTTTCTGTTTCCTCGGAAGAAGTGTCGGATTCTTCTGTCGTATCCGAAGGCGCCTCGGTTTCTTCCGTATCTTCCGTGGTTTTCTTCGTCTTCTTTGTTTTCCTTGTTTCCTCTTCGTTTTTCGAGCAGCCCGCCAGTGACAGGACCATCGAGCCGCAAAGCAGAACGGAGATTAGTTTCTTCATTTCGTTCACCCCTAAATCTTTTTTTATATTATCCATTAGTATTATAACAAAAAACGAGGACAAAAAATGAGCACAAGAAGCGAGGACAAAAAAAGAGAACCGCTTCATCGGTCCTCTCAAAAAGCACTTGTATGATCTCTTCCGGTCAGAGGCTGTCGGAAGAGGGGATATCCGCGACCTGCTGGGAAAGCTGGTCGATCGCTTCCTTATACTTGGCCAGGACCTGTGAGGAGATCTGGTCACGGAATGCGGAATTGATCGGATGAACGATATCTTTATATTCTCCTTCGGGAGTGCGGCGGCTGGGCATCGCTATAAAAAGGCCATTGTTGCCTTCGACGACTTTTACATCATGAACTACGAACTGCTGATCGAAGGTGATGGAAACGATAGCTTTCATCTTACTCTCTAGAGTTAGCTTGCGAATGACGATGTCCGATATTTCCATATCTGCCTCCTAAAAACATACCCTATATCCCCACTATTGTGTAGAATAACACATTTTTTAAAGAGAATCATCATATTATCCTTGAAAAAGGGTATAATAGTATGGCAAATGTGTTCATATTTGCGCAGGGTATCTTTATTATTTAAGGATTTCCCGAATAACCGAAGAATCTGGAGAGATATAGTATGACTGAAGGGATGAAGGACTTGCCTTCCGGCAAGCGCGTTTTTTTTGTGGGAATCGGCGGCATCAGTATGAGCGGCCTTGCCCGTATCGCATGTAATTACGGATTGATCGTCGGTGGATCGGATATGCATCCGTCCGAGCGCACGCACGAACTTCAGGGGATCGGCGTAAAGTTCTACGATCACCACAGTGAAGAGAATATTAAAGAATTCGCGCCGGATATTGTCGTACATACGGCGGCGATCCTTCCCGGAAACCCGGAACTGGAATATTCCAGAAAGAACGGACTGACTGTAATGGAGAGATCCGTATTCCTGGGACTGATCACGAGAAATTTTGCAAACGTCATCAATATTTCCGGAACGCATGGAAAGACAACGACGACCTCGATGGTCTCCCTGATCCTTCTGGAGAGCGGCGCCAATCCGACCGTACATCTCGGTGCGGAGCTGGAAGCCTTCCACGGAAGCGTCTATCTCGGATCGAAAGACCAGCTTCTGGTATCGGAAGCTTGTGAATATCACAGATCGTTCCTGGAGTTCTACTCCACGATCGCTGCGATCACGAATATCGATTATGACCATGTGGACTGCTATAGCAGCATCGATGAGGTAATCGATGTCTTTGCCGAGTTTACCGAGAAGCTTTCGGAAGAGGGTACACTCGTCATCCCCGCCGGTGATAAGAACGTGCAGGAATGCGTCAGAAGGATCCCTGCCTGCCGCGCGAAAGTCGGGCTGGAAGAACCCCGGATCCTGACGACCGGTCTTTCCGGCGAAGGTCTCGATTTCTTTAAGAGAGAACCGGATTTCTGTGCCGTAAATATCGAATACACAGATGGAAAAGCGGGCTTTGATGTTCTTTTCAAAGGCCGCCCGTATACACATATCCAGCTGGCGATCCCCGGTACGCATAATGTCTATAATGCGCTGACGGCGATCGCATGTGCATCTCTTGCCGGCGGTACAGCTTCTGCCGCGCAAAAAGCACTTTCCTCGTTTACCGGTGCGGAAGGCCGTTTCACGATCAAGGGTACCTTTAAGGGTGCGATGGTCGTGACCGACTACGCACATCATCCGAGTGCCGCACGCGCCACGCTCGACGCGGCATCCCATGTGCCGCACAATAAGACCTGGGTGGTCTTCCAGCCGCTGACATTCAGCCGTACAAAAGTGCTTTTCGAGGATTATGTCACATCGCTTCTTCCCTGCGAGGATGTCTTCTTCGATGAGATCTTCTCGGATAGAGAAGTAAATCCCGGTGATATTTCTTCAAAGGATATCGCGGATGAGATCAATAAAAGAGGCGGC
The DNA here is from genome assembly GCA_900317035.1 of uncultured Eubacteriales bacterium. Classification (GTDB taxonomy): domain Bacteria; phylum Bacillota; class Clostridia; order Saccharofermentanales; family Saccharofermentanaceae; genus Scatonaster. Next base: position 2,256 of record ONFC01000109.1, on the reverse strand, counting down.
CACGCGATCTTCTTCGAGTCGAAGGATGCGATCGTGGAGAAGCTTTCCTCTGTTGTGTCAAAAGACGATATGATCCTGATCCTGGGTCCGGAGGATATCCGTGCCCTGGGCGACCGTCTGGTCAGCATGGAGTAACGGATGAAGAAAGTCCGCCGGCTACGCATCATATGCATCATACTACTGGCGATAATACTGATCGTTTCATCTCTGTATGTCCTTCTTCCGAGAAGAAATGACGGATCAAAGGGCTGCGCGGCAGTGCTTTTCGTGCATGAAGATATCATGTTTCCGGAGATGGATTACAGCCAGCTTTTCTCGCAGCTGGATATCACGTCTCATTTTGTGATCGATGATTCCATAACTGAAGAGCAGATGAGCGGGAAGATCGATGACGTCCTTTCGTCGGAAAAGATCGGATCCGTGATCCTGATCTGCGAAGGTGACTATGCGAAGTCCGGTTTTTCGCTGACATCGAAGAATGCTTCGATCTCCGATCTGATCCTCGTGTCACCGGTCATGGACATCACGGACCTTGGTGCGATCGGAGCCGGGGAGCCGGAAGCGAGGGTAGCCCTTTTCTCGGAACAGAGCAGAACGGCAGACACCCTATATGAGCGCCTCTCGGGGGAGGATACGAAGTTCACTCCCGGTATGCGCGCGGAGAGCCAGGCGCCGGAACTTTTCCTGTCGTCCGATGCCGGACGCTACTATGCACGAAGAGGTGACTGGAGCGATCCGCAGATCGCATCTCTGATGACGATGAATAATCCGGTGATGCAGACGTATCTGGCAAACTATATCAAGAATCATGTGCTGGAAGAAGAAGGAGTGTCCCGTGCACCTCTCCTGACATGGGTCATGAAGACGGCCTCGACTGTCCTGACGATCATCGCCTTTTTCCTCTACGCAGCGACACTCCCTGCCTCCCGAAGATTCGTTCCGGCGAAAAAGAACCCGGACGGGGCCGAAGAGAAACAGGCCGAAGACCTGCCTGAACAAAAAGAGCAGGAGAGAGGGCGTGACGGGAAGATCCGCGGACGCTCTATTGCAGATAAGTACAGAAGTTCCCTGAACCATCTTCTGGCCATGGAGATTTTTCTCGGATGTTTGATATCGCTTCCGGCGATGTATTATATTTCGAAGAAACAGCTCGCATTTCAGACGGTGCTTCTACTGTGGATATGCATCTCCCTTTTGAGTTCCGCTTTCTTTCTTCTTCCTTTCATCCGCAAGATCAAAAACAGAAAAGTCAGGACGAATCGTTCTATGTGGGAGATCCATCTTGCATTTACGATCCTTCTTTGCAGTGTGATCTTTATGCTGACGCTTTTCTGGAAGGGGACGGGATTCTTAAAGCCGGATCTGATGCTGCTCATCGCGCTGCTCCTGTCTGTAATGACGGGAGTATCCATGATCATGCTGCAGCTGTGCGATAACTTTTTCGGCAGGATCCAGGGAACCAGGCAGAGCGTGATCGATTCGATAAAATTTTCCGCGATACGTTTCGTTCCGATGGTGATTGTTTTCGTTTTCTCGCTTATAATGAATAGAGGACTATGTGCTTTCCGGATTTTCGTCCTGGCAGCATCTCTTGCCGGAGCATCTTATCTCCGGAGGGTGATCAAGAGAGGCGCATTTGGGGAAGTACTGTCGGTAGTATTGTATTCGTGCCTTTATTGGATGATGTTCTGACCGGGGAGGATAAGGCCTATGTCATCTACGATTAAAGACGTTGCTAAAATGGCGGGTGTTTCGATCTCGACTGTTTCCAAGTTCATCAACGGCGGAAACGTGCTCGAAGAAAATAGAACGCAGATCGAACAGGCGATCGAGACGCTGAACTATCAGGTCAATACCGTTGCGCGCGGTATGAAGACCAGAAAGACCATGTCTGTCGGCGTGCTTATTCCGAGTCTTGCGGATTATTACGGTGTTTCCATTCTCTCGTATATCGATCAGGAACTGTATGCGGCCGGATACAGCACGATCATCTGTGATTACAACCAGAGCGATCCTGCCGGCGCGTCCGATAAGATCAATTTCCTTATCAACAAGCAGATCGACGGCATTATCATGCAGCCGATGAACGTCCGCCAGGAGGACATCGACCGCGCGGCGAAGGCAGATGTCCCGATCGTCTTCGTGGATATGGAGTATCCGACGGTATCCTGTGATTCCGTCACGATCGATAACGTGGATATCGCTTACCGCATCACCAGGCATCTGATCGAGAACGGACATAAACGCATCGGCTTC
>ONFC01000191.1 GCA_900317035.1 uncultured Eubacteriales bacterium | reverse complement strand
ATCTCTTCGTGCTTTTTTAGCCTTTTTGCGGGTGTGGTGAAATTGGCAGACACGCCAGATTTAGGTTCTGGTACGAGAGTGTGCAGGTTCAAGTCCTGTCACCCGCACCATTTTATTTGAAGTTACCCCCATTTTTGTGCACCGGTGTACAGAAAATGGGGGTGTTTTTTCCTGTGCTATAATGACTTTCGTATGAGAAAGTGTATCACGATCATAAGGACATATAGGAAAACATCGCTGTTCTTCGGTCTTTTGCTTCTTGCCGGGATCGTCAATGTTCTCATGCGTTTCGAAACTCCGATCATTAACGGTACACTGTTCTGTGTTAATGCGGCGATCATTTCTTTCCTGATCGTATTCTGGATCGACTCCGTAAGAGAGAGACTACTCCCGACAAAGGCGAGGCTGTATATCGTTCTGGCGGGACTTGTTATGCTCGGATATCACCTGATGCGTATATTCCGCTACCGCGTCAGCAAGAACGACCTTCCCGTGTATAGATTCACCGCATATCTTTATTTCATTCCCCGAGTCCTGATACCGGCATTACTTTTAGCCACCGCTCTTTATCTGCGTTTTGAAGACTCGAAGATCGGAAGAAGGGGAGTTAGGATCGTACTTGCTGTGGCGAGTGCTTTTTCATTATTTGTAATCACGAACGATCTGCATCTGCTGGTCTATCGCCCGGTCGGAGATTTTTCCGATTTTACCATGGAAGGGGGACACTACAAGTGGGGATTCGGTTTCTTCATGGTATTCGGCGTGATGCTCCTGATGCTGGTCATCAGCTTCTATCTGTTTTTTAAATCCACGAAAAAGAAAAGAAGATCTGTCGTTCTGAGTCTGATCGGAAGCATCGTACTCTGGCTTTTTGTGACGCTCTTTCAGGTGTTCGTGCTTGACCGGTTTAAACTTCCGAAAATGTTTAATATCCCGGAGATCGATATCTACAGTTTTATACTGGTTTTCGAGTGCTGTATCCGAAGCAGGCTCATCCCCTATAACGAGAAGTACGATGCTTTCTTCAAGCAGATGAAGACCCCGGTCATGATCACCGATCCGGACCTTCATGTCCTGAATGTATCAGCGACACCGATAAACGCGCCGGAGGAAACTCTGATATCCTCGCGAAAAGCACCTGTCTATCTCGATGAGGATACCCGCCTGAACTCCACGAAGATCCGCGCCGGTTATGTTTTCTGGACGGAGGACGAGCATGAGCTTCATGAAGAACAGAAGCGTCTGGACGCGGCCAATTCACTTCTGAGTGAGGAGAACGATCTTATCGCAGTGGAGAATAAGCTGAAGGAGCAGAAGGCACGCCTGGATGCGCAGAATCAGGTCTATGCCAGGATCGCTTCTGCTATTTTCCCGAAGCAGAAAAGAATAGAAGAACTACTTATGAACACAACACCCGGTGACAGTGCTTTTGCCAAAGAACTGGGAAAAGTATGTGTTCTCAATGCCTACTCCAAGAGAAAGACGAACCTTCTTCTCCTTTCGGAAGAGTCGCTCCCGAAGTCAAACCGTGAACTCTTCCTTGCGCTATCGGAAACCGCGCGTTTCCTCAAGTGCTGCGGAGTCGAGGCCGCAGCTATCGGCGAAGAATATTCGGAACTCCCGCTTCCTGATATCCATGCACTTTACGATATCTTTGAGACTGTGATCGAGACGTATTTCCCGGTCGCGAAGACCATGACTTTCTCACTGAAACCCGATGGTATCCGTATCGCGATGGAAGCAGAAGGCACGCCGGAGCTTCCGGAGACGCAGCTTCCTGTCAAATGCGAAGAGAGCGACGGCATCCTGTTTTTCACTATCCGGAGAAACGGGGGAGGTGTGGCAGAATGAACGGAATTCAGACGATAATCTATTCCGGACTCTGGTATATCCTCTGCGCATTTTCGATGCTTTTCGTCGCGGGGACAGAGGCGATACTGTACCGCGCGGTCACAGAGAAGCGTAAGAAGGCGCCGCTCCTGACTTCTGCAGTGAACGCTATTCTGGCCTTTGCGCTCTTCCTGATCCTGATGGACTGCGCCATGTCGAAAATCACGTCGTCACCCGAAAGATTCACTCAGTTCGAGGTATTCCTTTTTGATCTCCCGTGGCTGTTCTATGCAGGTATGGAGGTCCTGATCGGTATTCTTCTTTTGATCGGAAGCCGGGATAATATGCTGTACTCGAATTCGAGTCCGACTTCAGAAACGATCCGGCAGGCGGTGGATCTGCTTCCTGAGGGTATCGTTATCAGCAGCCGCGACGGAACGGTGCGGCTTTGTAATCTGAAGATGAATGATCTTTCAAAAGCACTTACCGGCGATCTTCTTTCCGATGCCGGACGTCTGTGGTCTGTCGTCGTGGAGACGGGAAAAGAACAGGGAGGAAAGTATCTTGTACGTCTTCCTTCGAAAGAGGTGTGGCTCTTCGAGAAGGGGAGTTTTACTGCCGGTGAGCAGACTTATACGCAGACCACATCCGTGGATGTGACCGAGCGGTACCGTATCATTGATGAACTCGAAGAGAAGAATGACCATCTCCTGGACATCCGCCGCCGTATGAAAGCGGTCAGCGACCTGTCCGGAGATATGTTCGTGGCGCAGGAAGAGGCGGATGCCCGTGCGGCTCTCCATAACCAGCTTGGACAGGTGCTCCTGATGGGACGCCATTACATCCTCCATCCGGATGTGACAGATCCGGATGTGGTCTATGCGGCAACGAAGCAGATGAACCAGTTCCTGCTTGGTGAATCGGAGGAGCCTTATCAGGGTGAAGAAGATGCGGTCACATCGGCTATCGCCATGGCGAATAGTATCGGCGTTCGTGTCGAGATCAAAGATACAGCGCAACCGGATTCCGGATACTCAAAGGGGACTGTCGCATCTCTTGAAGAACGCATCAAAGTGATCCTTGCCCAGGCGATTACCGAGTGTGCCGCCAATACCGTCAAACATGCCGAGGGTGACACCATCACGGTAACGATCGATCAGGAAAAGACCATCCGGATCACCAATAACGGTAAGCCGCCGAAGGGCGAAATTGCGGTCA
>ONFC01000129.1 GCA_900317035.1 uncultured Eubacteriales bacterium | reverse complement strand
GCACAGCTGGCGGCGATGGATCCCACCGGCACAGTCCCCGGAGATCTTTCTTCTTTCGGGCTTCCTTCCTCTGCGGATTACTATATCCTGAAGCGCGATACGAATGTCGGCTATGTCAGCTTCGATAACGATGCGAAGATCGTAGATGGTATCGCATCCGTTTTCCCGATTTTTTTCTTCGCGCTGGCGGCGCTTGTCTGCTCGACGACCATGCAGCGTATGGTCAGTGACGAGCGTTCCGAGATCGGGACGATGCGCGCCGTCGGACACTCCAAGTTCTCCATCGTGCTGAAGTACGTGATCTATTCCGGCTCCGCATCTGTGATCGGCGCGGTCGGAGGGTTCGCCGCCGGAACGAAGATCTTCCCCTTTACGATATGGAAGGTCTATGACATGATGTATGGATTTGCTCCGATCACTTTTACCACGGAGATCCCGCTGTTTCTGATCTCGCTTCTGGTATCGCTTCTCTGTTCAGTCGGCGTGACGATCGTGACATGTTTTTCCGAGTTCATGGAGACACCGGCGGAACTTGTCCGTCCGAAGGCTCCGCCGTCCGGAAAAAGGATCTTCCTGGAGTACATCACACCGGTGTGGAAACGCATGTCTTTCCTGCATAAGGTGTCCGCGAGAAACATATTCCGGTTCAAGAAAAGAATGTGGATGATGATCATCGGTATCGCCGGATGCACTGCGCTTCTTATCACGGGATTCGGCCTTAAAGACTCGATCAATAATCTGATCAACTTCCAGTTTGATGAAATCATGACATACGATGTGTCGGTCAGCTTCAGCAAAGACGCGACAGTAGAAGATATGGAGAAGATCTTAAGCGATGCGGACAGTAGCACCGGATTCGATACGGAGAAGATCCTGATCCGAAAAGAACACATGAAGCATAGTAGTAAAAAAGCGATCCGGGATGTCGAGCTCTTCATCGCCGATGACCCGGAGTTTACTAACTTCGTCCGTCCGCATAAAGGAAAAAATGAATACGGTCTTCCGAAAGAAGGAACGATCGGCATCAGCCTGAAACTTGCCGAGAGTAATTCTCTTTCTATCGGAGATACGATCACGCTCGAATACGGGGAAGAAGGAAAAACGGTCAGCCTTCCGGTCGACTATATCTTCGAAAATTACACCTACCACTATGCCATTATCAGCGCAAGTACATATACAAGTGCTTTTGGAGAAGAATACAAACCTTCGGACGCACTCATCCGGGTCCCGGAAGGGAAGTCCTACGAGTATGGTTCGGCCATCGGATCGGGAAATAAGATCCAGGCATGGAACATCATGGATGAAGGCAGGAAGAGCTTCTCGGAAACGATGGAAAAGATGAATTACATCGTTATCCTGGTCATCATCTGCGCGGCGCTCCTCGCATTTATCGTGCTGTTTAATCTCAATAATATCAACATCGCCGAAAGGACGCGGGAGATCGCGACGCTGAAGGTCCTTGGATTCCGGAAAGGGGAGACCGGCAGCTATGTGTTCAGGGAGAATTTTATCCTCTGTCTGATGGGATTTGTGTTCGGGATCCCGATGGGGATCTATCTGCACCGTTTTGTGATCTCGCAGATCAAAATGGACATCGTGGCATATAAGATCCTGATACTTCCGCAGAGCTACATATATTCACTTCTGCTGGTCATGCTTTTCTCGCTCGCTGTTGACCTTATGATGAGAGGAAAGATACGCCGGATCGATATGACGGAATCGCTTAAGAGCATCGAATAAAAAAGAGCCGCTTTCATCAAAGCAGCTCTTTTGTTTTTTATGGAAGATCAATTACTTCAGAAGTGAAGCATTATCTACATGACCGGTTAATTCAGGAACGAATCATCATCCGTACTGCTTCCGGGATCAGGAAGCCCACTCGAGGCGGGACGTTCCCAGATCGGTCTGGTTGCTGTCGGGGCAGAGGAGCCATCGTCAACTCCTGATCCCGCATTATTCGAATCTCCCATCTGCGGAAGACCGGTGGACTGGCTGGTGGTGAACGGTTTTACCGGCTCCGGTTCCGGTTCGGGATCCGGTGTATAAGAAGGCTGTGAAGATGTGTAAGTATATGCTTCCGCTTTCTTCTTATTCGATATGATCATGATCGCAAAGAAGACGCCGCCGATAATGATGATGCCGCCGCAAAGAACGCCGATCGCCCACATCGGGATTGAAAATCCTCCTCCGCCTTCAAGAGTAAACTTGGCATACATGAATTCATCTGCCGTCATAAGATCCCACGTGAGAGTCTTTCCGGATTTAGATGTAGCATTGCTCTCGACGATCTTTCCCGGGACCTCGAGCACAAATCTCATGTATCCGCCATACTTCTCAAGCGTGCTCGAACTTGCGCCGCTGCTCTGCGCCTGACTGGTTTCCGAGTCGAAATTCATGGCCAGGAAATACACGCCTTCATCATCCTTACTCAGGGTAATCGAACCGAAATCCAGATTCTTCGATGACATGTCTGCAATCGCTTTATCCAGGGTGGATCCTTCTTTTTTTGCAGTAAAACCTACGTAGGTATTGCCGTCGGTGGTTTCGATATAGTCCTCAACTTCGAAGCCCGCATTCAGATATTTCAGCTTGGATTCTGCAAGAGAACTGGTCGAACTGGATTCGGTCTTCAGTGCTGCATAGGTGAGTACAATAGTCGCCCTTCCGTCTTTATCGATAGAGAGCTTGACCTCATAGCGGACACATCCCGTAAATACGAAAAGGACCGACAGGATCATCAATGCAGCGATCTTCTTTAATACACTTTGCTTCCGTTGCTTTTCCATTTTCCGTTTTCCTCCGTGCCTTATAGCACATAACCCATTTACATATACAATAAAATTGTATCATATAGATTGATGATGTCATATTATCGCAAAAATTGTCAATGATGATTTACTATTTTTAGACCTCTCTATTTTGCTTCCCGGACTAAAATAAAGTATACTGGATATGGCCGATAGCTAGTCGGGTTTACTTCATTTGGTCAGACCAATCCGGCAATATCATCGGCTTTTTCTTTACCCTGTTTTCGTAAAAGCGGGGAGTAATCTTTCAGAAAAGGAGCAGCAGAAATGGCATCTGTTCGGGCTGAATACAGAGATCTTCTATTCCGGAAAAACATTCTTATCTGTGACCGTCATGATTCCGAAAAAACCTTAAAGATCGGTCTCGGGGACTCGCAGTTCCCGCGGGATCTGGCCGAGTCGGAAGACTATGTGGGGCAGACGCTTCTTTCGCTGTCGAAGCTTCTGAATATCCGGATCACTTCGGGAGCAGACCTCGCCCGCCCGTTTATGGTCGAATATGCATCTTACATGCTGGGATCGAAGGTCCCGACCGCTTTTTACAGGGGATTCCCGAAGAGCGTCCTGAAGCTCCCGATCGAAAAGCTCCTGGTGGACCAGCTCATCAGTTATTTTGTCACCTACGGGATGAATGACTTTTCCACTTCGCGGCACTCGATCTTCGAGACGGAAGAAGATATGGAGCGCACGGTGTTCAAAGAACCCGGCACTGTCAAAAACTTCACGATCATCACGCAGGAAGAAGCGGAAAGAAAGATCATCTCCCTGGTGAAGGATATGTTTTCTTCCACACGTCCGCTAAACGAGGAAGCGGTCAAGGTGATCGCGCTGGCGGTATCGGATTTCGGCATCGTTCCGGAAAGGATCGCATCGAAAAACACCGCTGTCCGTCTGTATCTTGCGACAGGGGATATCTCATTTACGAAAGATCTGTATCTGTCGGATACGATCAAACTCGTGGAACAAGTGCATTTCGAGCAGAATAAAAACTCCCGTCCGTCGGCACTGCGGTTTCAGACGAATCAGCTAAATCTTAAGAACCGTGACCGGAAACTCATTACGAAACTGATCGATCGGTGCTTCGCGACCGGGCGGACCGATACGAAAAACTGTTATGAGAAAAAGAAGACGTGGGCAGGACTTCTGCACCACATCCACTATAAGGCGCGATGCGATGCGGCGGTGGAATTTCTCGCGGCGATGCGCGGGAAAGAGAATCTGTCTTCTTATTCGAGATTTGAAGAAACTTTAAGTGAGGCCGGGGTACTCCCGGCGGCGGATGTTCTGATCCGGGAAAAAGGGCCCGGCGCGCTTCTTCGGAATCTGAATTATCTGGCCAGCAGATGCAGATCCGAACAGGAACTGGACCTTCTGATCGGGAAGGCTTTCGGCACAGAAAAGACCAATCCCGTCATCCTTCTTCAGATGCTCTGCATGTATTGCGCAAAAGAGCGGACCGGATATCTCGGAAGAACCTTCCAGTTCACGAAGGGCGATCTTCTGAGAGTCCATCACGAGACAGAGGAGGAAAAGAAGAGATCCCGCTCCGAGCTCTCATCTTGGCAGAGTGAAAAGATCCTCTGTTCAATCAGGAAATGCCTCTCGGAAGCTCTTTCCGGACGGCTCGGAAAGGTCTATATCCACCCGGATATGGAGAGGTTCGGTGTGCCTCTTAAAGAGAGTGCTGCACAGGGAGGACTGGGTGTCCTTCCTTCCGGCTCGCGCGTCCCGATCGGAGCGAAGCGGAAGATCCGCGGGTTTACTTACTGGGAGAAGGTCGATGATATCGATCTTTCCGTCATCGGATTAAATGAGAAGGGCGAGCAGATCGAGTTCTCCTGGCGGACGATGGCCGAGAGCCAAAGCGAAGCGATCACGTATTCGGGGGATGAGACCAGCGGATACGACGGCGGTGCCGAGTATTACGATATCGTGGTCCCGGAATTCCGGAAACTCTATCCCGACACGCGGTATGTCGTATTCTGCGATAATGTCTTCTCGAATCTGACCTTCGACAAATGCGTGTGCCGCGCAGGTTTCATGGTGCGCGATCAGGAGGACTCCGGCGAGATTTTCGAGCCGAAAACGGTGGAGTCCTCTTTTACCATAAATGCGCCGGGAAGATTCTGCTATCTTTTCGGGATCGACCTTCAGACGGATGAACTGATATGGATGAATCTGGCGCGGGATGCGGACTGCTCTGTCGCAGGGACGACATCCATGGGATTTCTGATCGAGAAATTCCACATCACCGAGTACATGAATCTGAAAATACTCTTTACCCTGCTGGCCGAAGAAGTGGTCAGCGACCCCGGTCAAGCAGATGTCCTTCTGGTACCGTCCTCTTTCGAAGTGAAAGATCAGGAAGACGGAACACCGAAAGAGATCATCCGGGAATATGATTTCGAGCGCATACTGGCGCTCCTGGAAGTGGAGGAATAATCTATGGATCTGAAAACCGCATTTGCCGGCAGGTTTAAGGTGGGCGCCGCGATCTCGCGCATGAACTTATCCACCCCTGCCAACATGAAATTCCTTATGGACCAGTTCAATAGTTTCACGGTGGAAAACGACATGAAGCCGATGTTCTTTCTGGACAGTGAAGCGAATTTCAAGGAGCCGGAAAAATATGATCTGGCGCCGAAGCTGAGGTTTGATTTCGCATCCCCGTATCTGGATTTTGCAAAAGAACACCACATCCCGATGCGCGGACACACACTGGTCTGGCACAATCAGACGCCGAAGTGGTTCTTCTGCAGGAACTACGATGAAGGCGAAGGCCTCGCGGACAGAGATACCATGCTGAAAAGACTGGAGAACTACATCCGCGGAGTACTCACGTTTGTCCAGGAAAACTATCCGGGCGTGATCTATGCCTGGGACGTCGTCAACGAAGTCATCGATGAAGGTGATTTCCGGAAATCCCTCTGGACAGAGACCGTCGGGACCGACTTCGTGATCAAGGCTTTCGAGTTTGCAAAGAAGTACAAAGCTCCGGAAGTGAAACTCTTCTATAACGACTACGATACTTTCGAGCCCTGGAAAAGAGACCTCATTATCGAAAAGGTCTTAAAGCCGCTCCTTGCGGAGGAACTTGTAGATGGCATGGGCATGCAGACCCATCTTCAGATGGATAATCCGGATCTTTCCGAATATGAGATCTCGCTTCGA